>WFOP01000109.1 GCA_015487985.1 Hyphomicrobiales bacterium | reverse complement strand
GTCTTGGCTCGCTTGTTGCCGCTTTGAAGGGGGGGGAACGGGACCCGGGATTTGATGCCAAAACCATTCGCGAAATCTCCTTCTACTGGGAGGCGGTGCGGGCGCAATACCGGGCCTTTGAAAGTGACCTTCGCTCCGGGGCTTCCGAAGTTTATCTGCACGAAATGCCCGGTGGCCAGTTTACCAACCTTAAAGAGCAGGCGCGTTCACTGGGGTTGCAAAGCCGCTGGCACGAGGTGGCGCAGACCTATGCCGATGTAAATCAGATGTTTGGGGATATCGTAAAAGTCACCCCTTCCTCAAAAGTGGTGGGGGACATGGCTTTGTCCATGGTGTCTTCGGGGTTGAGCCGACAAGATGTTGAGGATCCGGAACGCGAAGTGGCGTTTCCTGAATCTGTGGTGGGGTTCTTTGCGGGGGACCTTGGCCAGCCGCCGGGGGGCTTTCCAAAAGAATTGCAGGCAAAGGTCCTTAAGGGGCGCAAACCGATGGACAAACGGCCCGGCGCTTATCTGGAGCCAGCCGATATTGAAGCGGCGCGCCAGGCGGTTGCCAAAGAGCTGGAGATGGAAATTGATGATTTTCAGTTAGCCTCTTATCTGATGTATCCCAAGGTTTTTGTAGAATTTATGCGGGCGCAAACCATCTATGGTCCCACCAGTGTTTTGCCGACGCCGGTTTATTTTTATGGACTGGGTGACGGGGATGAATTGATGGTGGACCTGTCAAAAGGCTTCACGCTGGTCCTGCGCTATCTGGGGCGGGCGGAAACCAACGCCAAGGGTATGGTGCGGGTGTTTTTTGAACTCAATGGCCAGCCGCGCAGTGTATTTGTTCCCGACAGGCATATGGCGGGCGAAATTGTTGTGCGCGCCAAGGCAGAAGAAGGGAACGCCAAACAGGTGGGTGCGCCCATGCCCGGGGTGGTTTCCACCCTGGCGGTAAAGACGGGACAACAGGTAACGGCAGGGGATGTGTTATTGTCTATCGAAGCGATGAAAATGGAAACAGCCATTCATTGCGAAGTGGATGGTGTGGTGGCTGAAATTCTGGCGCAGCCGGGGGATCAGGTGGATGCCAAGGACCTGCTGGTGCGGATTGAATAAAGGAATTAGTTCCGGCGGGCATTGCCATTGATAATGGGGCCGTCATAGTCGTTTGTGAAACGGGCCGGCCCGGAGGGGTCTGCCGGGTCGTTCTGGTTCGTGCCGGACAAAACTTCAGAGGGCAGGCGTTTGATTATCCAGTTCATGGCAAGGGTGACCAGCAACATATCGTCAACCCAGCCCAGGATTACAAAAAAATCGGGCAACATATCCACGGGGCTGAACAGGTAAATGGTGACAGCCACCATGATGGCTTTGAGATAAAGCGGTGTTTTGGGGTGCAAAAAGGCACGCCACAGAACACCAAGGCGCTGGCGAAAGACCATAAACAGTGAAATCAATCGGCTCATGGGATAAAATATAGGGGCAGGGGAAATAAATTCAAGGGGGTGGTGGGTGTACCATGCCCATAGCGGGGATTCCCGCGTTGAGAATTCCACCCATGTTGCATCCTGTGATTGTTTTGCTTAATTGGAAGGCAACTCAAGGAGATTTTTATGGCAAAACCGGCGATGCGCAGAAAATCTATCGGGGTTGATGTCGGGGGTGTCATGGTGGGGGGTGGTGCCCCGATTGTCGTGCAATCCATGACCAACACCGATACGGCGGATATTGGGGCGACGGTGGCGCAGGTCGCCGCTTTGCATCGGGCGGGATCTGAAATTGTTCGCGTAACGGTGGATAAGCCCGAGGCGGCGGCGGCGGTGCCCCATATTGTTGAAAAACTGGCGGCGCAGGGAATCGAGGTGCCGATCGTGGGGGATTTCCATTATATCGGGCACAAATTGCTCACTGAACATCCCGCCTGTGCCGGGGCATTGGCCAAGTACCGGATCAATCCGGGCAATGTCGGCTTCAAGGCAAAAAGAGATACGCAATTTTCCACATTGATTGAATTGGCGCTGCGCCATGACAAACCGGTGCGGATCGGGGTCAATTGGGGGTCGCTGGATCAGGAGCTTTTAACCAGACTGATGGACGAAAATAATCAACTCCCCGAGCCCCATTCAGCGGCGCATATCATGCGTGAAGCGATTATTCTTTCGGCGCTGCTTTCAGCAAAACGGGCCGAAGAAATTGGTTTGGGTCGGGACAAGATTATTTTGTCCACCAAGGTTTCGGACGTGCAAAACCTGATTAAAGTCTATCAGGATCTGGGCGCGCGTAGCGATTATGCCCTGCACCTGGGATTGACCGAAGCGGGAATGGGCAGCAAGGGTATTGTGGCTTCTTCGGCCGCCATGGGGATTTTGCTGCAACAGGGGATTGGCGACACGATCCGGGTTTCTTTGACCCCTGAGCCGGATGGGGACCGCACGCTCGAGGTGAAGGTGGCGCAGGAGATTTTACAAAGCATGGGGTTTCGCCAGTTCGTGCCGGTGGTGGCGGCGTGTCCGGGGTGCGGGCGTACGACGTCGAGCACGTTTCAGGTGTTGGCCAGGGAGATCGAAGAACATTTGTCCTCCTCCATGCCGGTTTGGAAAAACAAATATCCGGGGGTGGAAAATCTCTCGGTTGCGGTGATGGGGTGTATCGTGAACGGGCCGGGGGAAAGCAAGCATGCCGATATCGGCATTTCTCTGCCCGGCACCGGGGAAACCCCTGCCGCACCGGTTTTCATTGAGGGAGAGAAGGTTGCCACCCTGCGCGGGGACGATGTGGCGGATCAGTTCAAGCGCATGGTGGCGGACTATATTGAGAAGCGGTTCGGGGGATGAATTTTATGGCTGTTTGGGCTTTTGCCCTTTTTTGATTTAGTTTTTGCGCTCGGCAAAATAGATGGCCGTGGCGCGCAGGCCATCGGCTTCCGCCCCGAAAATCAAGAGGGCGCTGAGCGCCTTGTGGATGGTTTCCCCAAGATGGGTTTTTGCCGCATCAAGGCCGATACGGGCCACCAGCGTTGGCTTTGAGCGGGCGGCATCTTTGCCTGTTGCCTTGCCCATCTGCTCGGCGCTTGCCGTAATATCCAGAATATCATCGGCCAATTGGAAGGCCCGTCCTGCCGCCTGCCCATAGGTGGTGAGGGCAGCAAGTTGTGGTTGGTCCGCACCACCAAGTATGGCGCCCATGCGCACAGAACTTGTGATAAGTGCGCCGGTTTTCATATCCTGCATCCGGGAAATATCGTTCATGGAGAAGCCCCCTTTTTCCCCTTCAAGGTCAAGGGCCTGCCCACCGGCCATCCCTCCTGCGCCTGCTCCTTTTGCCAGTTCCAGCACCAGAGAACTGCGAATTTGGGGGTCCTGGTGACATTGTTCATCGGCCAAAAGGGCAAAGGCCTGCGCCAACAAGGTATCTCCGGCCAGAATGGCGGTGGCCTCGTCATAGGCCTTGTGGACGGTTGGCTGACCACGGCGCAAATCATCATCATCCATGGCGGGCAGGTCATCATGCACCAGCGAATAACAATGGACCAGTTCCACGGACAGGGCCGCATGAAGGGAGAGGTTCTGTGGGATACCAAATATTTTAGCGGCTTGCATAACCAGCAGCGGACGCAGTCGTTTGCCCCCGTTCAGCGCCCCGTGGCGCATGGCATTTACAAGTTGTTCGGGTGCCTTGCCGGGGCCGGAAAGGTGGGCGGGGGTCAGGGTTTGATCCAATGCCTGCTGAATGGTTTTTGCATATTTCAGGCGCTCGGTTTCATAGTGCTGGCTGGTAAAATCGTTCATCGGGTTGGCAATCATTGGTGGGGGGCATAAGAGAGGGGTTTGCTTCTTCATAAAAAAGACCATGTGTCAGGAAAAAACAAGTAATGGGGAAAAACAAACGACATCCTGTTGTGGTGTGGGGGCGGCGGGGATTGGCGGCGCTGGTTTTTGTTTTTCTGGTTCCGGTGGTTTTGGTGCCGCTTTACTGGGTGGTAAAGCCCACATCGGTGCCCATGGCCTGGCGGTATTTAACCGGCCAAAATGTTTCGCGAACATGGGTTGATATTGATCAGGTTTCAGACCGGCTCAAAGTATCTGTAATGTTGAGTGAAGACGGGCAGTTCTGCCGGCACTGGGGCGTTGACATCAGGGCATTGCAAACTGAAATCGAGGCGGTTCTGGATGGTCGCCCGGCGCGGGGCGCCTCAACCTTGAGCATGCAACTGGCGCGCAATCTTTTTTTGTGGAACGGGCGATCCTTTATACGCAAGGGGCTGGAAATTCCGCTGGCGTTTTATCTGGATCTGGTTCTCTCCAAGCGCCGGATAATGGAAATTTATCTCAATATTGCGGAATGGGGTCCCGATGGCGAGTTCGGGATTGAAGCGGGTGTGCAAAAGGCGTTTGGCGTTGATGGGGATGCGCTTTCATGGCGGCGGGCGACATTGATGGCTGTTGCTTTGCCAAATCCGCTTGTGCGTCTGCCGGCAACCCCTTCGCCGGGGCTGGTGCGTGTGGCGCGTAGGGTGGAACAGCGGGCAAAACAATATTCAGATCGTGCATGGTGTTTGTTTGAAAACGGTGTGCCGGAACTGGATTAGGGCACATATTGTGCGCGGTGATTTTGTTTCGGTTGAGGTTGGG
>WFOP01000108.1 GCA_015487985.1 Hyphomicrobiales bacterium | reverse complement strand
TCGCCGTATTTGGCACGCTGGACAACCCGATTGCCAACTCGGTGGCCAATCAGGCGCGTTCCGTATTGCAGGCCAATCCCGACATCACGGTCATGTTTGCCCCCTATGATGAATTTGCAAAAGGGGTAAAAATTGCCGTGGATGAAGCGGGTTTGACGGATCAGATCAAGATTTATTCAGCTGATGTTTCAACAGCGGATATTGCGGCCATGCGTGAGCCGGGTTCGGCATGGGTGGCCACCGCCGCCACCAACCCCGCTGTTGTGGGCGAAGTGTCCGTTCGTACCCTGGCAATGTTGCTGGCCGGTGAAGAGGTGGGGCAAAGTGTGATTATTCCACCAACCCTTATCACTCAAACAATGTTGAATGAAAACGACATTAAAAACATGGCGGATTTGTCGGCTAAAATGCCTCAGTTCGCCCATGCTGATGTGTCGGTGCCGGACTGGATGCCACTGCCTCCACGTTAAGCCTGCACGCTAAGGCATAAGGTAAAACACAAGGATTTGGGGGGCGCATCAATTGCGCCCCTTTTTCTTTTGGCCTGAAGTTTTCTTTTGTCAGGTTATTTTTCCCGCGTTGCTTGTCTGCCCGATAATCCGGCAGCAAAAAAGAACCCGCCGGCGACAACGGACCCCCCCCCCACAAGGGTCAAAACAGGGGCAAACCCGATCCATTCGGCGACAAAACCGGCAAAACCCATCGCCAGAAACGAGGCGGCGCCCATCAAGGATTGCGCAACTCCCATTACCCGCCCGCGCAACTCTTCAGGGGATGTCTGGAACAGGGTATTGGCGCTGGTCTGAACAAACACCATGCCCGCCCCCAACACCAGATTGAGCGCAAAGGCAAAATACAGGCTGGTGGCAAAAGGCAGGATGGCGATTGCCGCACCCGCCATGATGGCGCCGGCCGAGGCGAGTTGGATTGTATCAAACTGCCTGCCCCATTTACCCGCAGCAATTGCCCCCACCAGCATGCCAACCCCCATGGAGGACATCATCATGCCATAGCCGCCGGCGCCTACGCCAAGCACTTTATCGGCAATGACAATGCCAAGCACGCTGACAGCGCCAATCCCCATATAGACGAGTCCCGACAAAAAAAGCGCCGCCCGTATGGTGGGGTTTTGTGAAATATAGGAAAACCCGGCGCGCAGTTCGTCAACAAATCTGCTTTGTTGCAGGGGTTTGGATTTTTGGGGCAGGGCGAGAAATGCCACCGCCACCGCCGGGACCAGAAAGGTGAAAGAATCTGCAAAAAAAGCGGCGCTTGTGCCATAGGCTTCAATCAAGACCCCCGCTATCATTGGCCCAAGGGCGATCGCGCCAACGAAGGCCATGGAAAACAGCGAATTTGCCGCCATCAGCGATTTCTCAGGCACGATTGAGGGGAGGGTTGCGGCCCGCGCCGGAATGAAAAACTGATTGACGACCGACAGTAAAAAATAAACCCCGTAAATCACCAGCAATTCATTGGTGAAAGGAATTATCAGCACCAGCGCACCCTGAGTGAGGTTGGAAAACACCATCACCCATTTGCGGTTGAGCCGGTCCACCATGGCCCCCGCAACGCTTCCCAAGAACAACGACGGGATGGCCTTGAGCATCATCAAAATAGAAACCGTGGCGGCTGAGCCTGTGATGTCATAGACAAGAATAACCAGTGCGACGGCCAAAATCCGGTCGCCAATCAGCGAAACCATTTCACTGAACAGCAGGACCTGAAACTTTGTGTTTTTGAAAATCATGTGTCGTCTCCGATTTTGCGCACGGTCCCAGCCGTTCCATCAATTTCAACGATTTGGCCATTCTTCAGAGTGGCGGTGGCGTTGCCGACCCCTAAAACCGCCGGCAGCCCATATTCGCGTGCCACAACACCGGAATGGGAGAGCATGCCGCCAAAATCGGTGATTAACCCCGCAGCCACGCCAAAAAGCGGAGTCCATGCGGGAGACGTCGCCGAGGTCACCAGAATTTCCCCCGGTTGCAGATCGCGAAACTCGCCGGGTTCAAGAATAATGCGTACCGGTCCGCGCGCGATGCCCTTGCTGGCGGCGATGCCGACAATCTTCTGGCCTGTGCCCGTGTCCTGGGGTTTGCCCCCAAGGTGCAGTGGGGCGTTCATGCGTTGGTAGCGTGCAAGGTCAGAGCGGTTTTTTTGCACCTGTGCTTGGGCACGGGCTAATTTTTCCGCACTGTTGGGCTGGGGGGCAAGAACATGCCGGGCGAGCGCAACACCTTCATCCTGTTGCAGGAAATAAATATCCCCGGGGTCGTCAAAACAGCCGGCGAGCACCAGATTTTGCCCCAATGCCTGAAGGATGCGCTGTTGCGTGGGCAGCATCATCATGAGATAGAACTGCTGGTTTTCGCGCAGGCGAAAATAGGTCTGGGCCAGGGATAATACCCGGTCAAAGATGAAACGTTTTGACAGGGGCAGTTTTTGGCGGGCGTTTGTCTGGGCGGCCTCACGTTTTGCCGCCTGAGCGGATTCGCCAATTGCGGGATCTTGAACAGCCTCGTCAAAATACATTTGCACCATTTCAATAACCTGCTTTGGGTCTTCGGCCCAGCACGGATGAATAAATTCGTATCTGGGCGAGCGGTGTCCATAGGTTCTTAAAAAACGGTCCAATTTGGCTATAAATTCTTCGCCGCCCTCAAATTTGACAACTTCCTGACGCCAGTTATCCTGCGGCGGCTGGCTCAGATAGGCGCGCAAATTTGCATGCGGGCGCACCAGCACTGCAAGCTTCCACAATTCATGGTTGGTTTTTACCGTCATGTTCCCGGTCAACCCGGAAAGCAGAGTCGTGGACAAATGCCCCTTGTCATCCCCCAGCCAGTTCCGCGTGAGCGTTTTGAGCATTTGCAAGGTCAACTCGGCTGCGATAATGGCATAGGCATGATTATTGAGCATCGGCTTGATCCGTGGCTCCTGATTTTCCGTTTCCTCCAGCAGACGCGAGAGGGGGGCATCATGCCATGATTTTTCATTTATCTGGCGCGCCTTCGTTTCAAACCGTGTTTGCAGCCGGTTCCATTCCCGATGGGTGCTCAACAACAGCCACCCCACTTTTGTCAGCGTGATCAGACCCGGTCTTTTGCGCGGGGAATTGTTGTTCCTGTTGATTTCATTGCCGGTCTGAATGCCCGCCTTTCCCATCATGGTGACATTGATATAGGGCAGGCCAAAAAACATCCCGATCATTTTCTCATCCCCGGAGGGCTTGCCGCCCATCAGCGAAAAAACCTTGTCAAAGGACTGAAAGAAAGCGCTCTGCATAACCGAGGCCGTGTAGGGGGTCAGGGGGTCCGGGTAACGCTCGATCAGCATCAGCCGGCTCCATTCGCCTCCATTGATATCAACATCATCAAGCGGTTCAGGCAGGGCGGTGATCGGCCGGGCCTGAAGCAGATAAAGCCGATTGCCCTCAATTGCCCATTCAAGGTCCATGGGGCGGTTTTCGTGGGCCTCAACGCCAGCACTTAGTTCCACAAGCCGGATAATTTCTTCCCCGGACAATACGGGAATGGCTTGTTTGTCTTTTGGTACTGCGCGCTCTTCTGTGCCCTTGTCCGTCCGCACGGTCATGACAGTTTTTTGAGCAATGTTGGCGCTGATGATTTGGCCGCTAGTCTTGTCGATTGTAATCGTGTCGGGTGTTACCAGCCCGCTGACAATCGCTTCCCCAAGTCCCCATGCCCCGTTTATGACCACTTGATCCCGGTTCCCCGTAACAGGGTTGGCGCTGAACAAAACCCCCGCTTTTTCGGCATTGACCATGGCCTGCACCACAATGCCCATATCCACTGAATCGGGGGGGAACCCGGCCCGTTCGCGATATTCAATGACGCGTTTTGTCCAGAGGGAAGCCCAGCATTTTTGGATGGCCTTTATGGTTTCTTTCAGGCCCCGCACATTCAGGTATGTATCCTGTTGTCCGGCAAATGAAGCCTGAGGCAGGTCTTCTGCCGTTGAAGATGAGCGCACAGACACGGCCTTAACACTCAGCTCATTATAGGCGGCTTCCACCTGCGTCAGAATTTCAGCCGGTATGGGGGCGGACGCAAATTTTTCGCGCAATTCTTCCCCTTCAAGACCAAGTTTAATCTGTTTGTCCAGCCCGCTTTTCTGAACAAATGTCCGATAGGCCCTGGTGGTGAGACAAAATCCATTTGGTACCGGAAAACCGGCTTGAAGCATTTCCCCAAGAGCTGCCGCCTTGCCCCCGGCAAGCAAAAGGTCATGCTGGTTCAGTTCCGGCAATCGCCGGACATAATCTATTGGATGTTTCATGAGGGGCCTCTATTGCTGTCCGGGGTGGATTTTTTTCAGGATATGACCAAGCTGTTCCAGTTCCTGCTCACTCAGCTTTTCAAAAAGCGGCCTGCACACCTGGCTGGCCAGTTTGCCGGTCCGGGCGATCGCGGTGCGGCCAACAGGGGTAACCTCAAGGATGGCAGCGCGCTTGTCGTTCGGGTCAGGCCGGCGTTGAACAAAGCCAAGACCTTCCATTTTGGAGACAAAGGCCGACGCCGACGCATTGGTAATTCCCCAATAGGCGGCAAGTTCCTTTTGGCGGGGATTTGCTTCCCGGGCCAGAAACTCCAGTCCGCGCATTTCAATGATGCTCAATGGCGCCCCGGGTTCCTTGATGCCGCGACGCAGCGCATGGCGTAATTGGGAAGATACTTCGAAAAACTGATGTATAATGTGATCCATGTTCGCTCCTATTTACATATATAATCTAACTATATAAATTGAAATATCAAGGGGCGGGAGATTTGCCGCCCTCAAAGGCCGCGAACAGGTCCGTTTTGTCGGGATGAAAATCAAGAAGTGCGCGCACCGTGAGAGAATCCATCATATGGCTGTAAGAAGTATTCTCCCGCGCGATTATTTAGCTTTGTCGGAATTGAAAATTCGCTTTCAAACCTTTAGGCGGTTGCCATGTGAGAACCCTGATTTTGCCAGCCAATGTTTCAAAATCTCCACCAATGGGCAATGGGGGCTAGTCTTTTGATCGCGACGTTGCATATCTGTGGCAACAAAGTGGCAGGCTGTTTTCAAGCGAGCATTAAAGCGCCTTTCGGACATGATTAAAATCATGTTCTTGGGGTGCAAAAAGCATAAAACAGGCATCAAATTCAGTTTTTATTACGTTTTTCTAAAAAAATTTTCCCCGAAGGGGGCGGTGATGCATCAGGCCGAATTCTGTTTGAGATCACCCTTGTAAACATCTCGTCATATTTTTTATCCCATTGGAAAATATAAGTTTATTGTGCTGGTTATTTTGTTTTTGGGGTCTTGAGTGTCTGTAATTTCAACTTTGCGCGGCATGGAATTTGGCATGTCTTGATAATGATCTGTCAGGGTTTACCCAGAACTGCGTATATTGGCGGGCACATTGTTCAGCTAGCTTTTTTCGAATGGATTTGAACTGTGCGAGGGGAGGCTGTACGGGCACGCGCTGACAAGAAGACAGGGAATTTGTTTCTAGCAAAATCAGTTAGCAACAGGGAAAGCCGTGTGCTTTTCTTTGATCTTTTGTCAGTTCCACATACGGCTGAATCGCGAAAAAAAGATAAAATAAAAAAGGAAAAGCAAGATGAATGGCGAAGTTGGACCGATTGATGTTCCCTCTTTCTGGGAAACAATAGAGGTGGATGCATTAGTTTTAGGGGCCTCTTTTAGAACACCTAAATGGGGTACGGTCGGGCTAGGGGCGGCAACCGGCGCGTTTGGACTTTACGATTTCGATAGCGAAGCCAAGACTTTATTTCTATCCAATGGGAACAGAACAGACAAACAAATACCTCCATTTACAAACATGTACGATGCGGTTGTCCGTGGTGCGGTTGGTACCATAACTCTTGATGCGGATGGTAATTTTGATACCGAAGTGGGCCCCGGGGCGACATTTTTGGGCAAGGGCGCCAAAACCGCCGTTTTTGTGAACACCCGCTACGATGTCCCCTTGCCCGATGGTACGCCTGACACAGCCATCAGTTTCAATGTGGGCTTTATGATAAATGGTATAGATCCAATGATCACACTTTTAAGTAAGGTTCCAACTCCTGCAACAAAGCTACTAAAGGTAGAAGCCGTTAGAGAAATACTCGATGAAATAATTAAGGAGTATTCCACCGGCGCTTGGGCCGGGTTTGCCGTCCGGGTGGAAATGGTTCTGGACGAAACCGGTACGCCGGTATTTTATAAAGGGGGGAAGGAGTTTAACCTTGCCACCTATATTGAGCAGGCCGAGGCGGTGTTTGATGAAATATTCGCAACCCTTGGTGATCTTGGTTTAATAAGCATTGATCTGGAAACACAGGCGCGATTAGATGAAATTGCTGAGATTGAAGAAATTGAATTTAATCCGGTCTTTGCCGAGCTGCCCTTACTTACCATAATTTCAGACCAGAATGGCAATGAAATTGGCGAGGCTGTTCAGCAAGCTGACGGCACCCAAATCTGGTATCAGGGCGAAGATGGCAGCAATGTCACGGTGTGGGACGATGAAAATGGCACCAACCTTGCCGCCACTTATCCCGATGGAACGGTATATATCGAGTCTTCGGATGGTTTGCAGACGCTTTATGACCCCAATGGCGAAGTGATCCATCAAACTCAGGCCGCAGGCAGTTCAGACAGGCTTTTGGAGGCTCAGGAGTGGAGGCAATCGCTCGAAAGTGATTTGTTGCCACCACCCGCATTTTTTTCCGCTTTCCCTTACAACAACGAGCTTATTCAGGAAGTGCTTTTAGGGGAAGGAAGCACAGCGCAGATCAATACAGTCATGACATCGGGAGGCTTGGCCAAAGTTGTTACGCAGGATGGCGTTGCTACGCATATTGTTTTTCCTAATGGTCAGATCCAGGAGCTGCAAAATCTGGAAGAAAAGATTACAGGCGAGGGGGTCGAAGAACTCGCCGGCATTATAGATATTTCGGAAGTTTTGTTTGAAGTTTTCCGAAGGGATGAAGCGGGCAATTCAGTACTCCAGACATGGGAAACGCAATACAAGGCCCCCGTTGATGCTTTTATTGATGAGTTGCTGCTGCCGCAAAACAGTATCCTTTTTGATGATGAAAGAGGCATACCCGGGTTGGGCGAGCGCCTGACGAGCGCAATTGAGGCTTATCGTTTAGGGGATGGCGCTTTCCGTTTTGTTTCCAATATCATCGGGATTGCCGACTCTGATCTGGGCTCAAATGGAACCTTTGATGGTGCCATTGCCGGACTTATTACTTTGCTGAATACAGACGGCGATTTGAGCAATGATGACAAAAGCAGTTTTTCCGGCGTTTTGCTGGCCTCTGCATTTGCCTATCAGGCCGTGCGTGGAGCGCAGCAGGCATTTTCACCTGGTGGCGACGCAATTGCCACTTTGGGGTTTGCAAACGACACCGTTCTGGCCCTGGGGTCATTGGCGGCTCTTGGGGTAATTGATGATGAGTATGCCCAATTCGCAGCGTTGACCTATGGCGGATATGCAGCACTTGCAGCGGTAAATGTTGCTCTTGACAGGGCGCTTCAAAATTCGGAAAATCTTGACGATTACAAAAAAGCAGTCAACTCCGCAGTGTCCCTGATCTCTCAATTGGGGCGTATGGGTGTTATTGATGAGAGCGTTACCGACGCGGTTGTTGGCGCTTACAATGTATACAAAGTCACAGAAACCGGACTGGAAGTATATGAAAACTGGGGAATTGATACACCTCAGGTCATGAAATCCGTCGGCGGGTTCTTGGCGGCACTCAATACATTGGGTGACATCGGGTGGCTGTCCGAGGATGCGGCAAGAATAATTTCCGACGCAAACGATATTTATAATATTGCCAACACCGGTTACGCCATCGCAACCCAGGGCATCAATCTCGGCAATGCAGCCAATTTCACACTGGCGATTGCAACTGTTTTGGTGGAAGAAGATAATCTGGATGCCCAGGCGGGGCTGGCAATTGTGAATATTGTTGCCGGTTTCGCAACAGCCAACCCGGTTCAGGTTTTTGTCGGCATGTTGAATTTTTTCAACATTATGTCCCTGAGTTCAAAGAAAGATGCCGCTGAGCGCGAAGCCAGATACGAACAAACCAGATACCAGTTGGCCCAGATCGGTGATGGCGTCGATGCCGATGGCAACGGTGTTTCTGTTGATGATGTTAATTTCGAGTACAATATCGGAGATGATTTCATCTACCTGCTGGGGGACCCCGCGGACATTGTGTCAAGCACCAGTTATAGCCTTGAGACAAATACAGTTCGCGTTGTGCGGGTCAATGTGAATGGCAATGACGAATATCGCCTGTTTAGCGACTATTATAAGCCCTATGGAATTGGATTTGCATATGGACCGGACCCGCACCGTGGACCAACAAACCTTGATCCGAACTCATTTTTGGCTCAGGTTTCCGTTGGCGTACTTGCTGAAAATGGAAACATCGTCCCAAATGTAGTGATCCCCGCGCGACAGATAGGCGAAGTTTTTGATGTTGAAGTAAGAGAGTTGAAACTTGTTCGCACTTTCAACAAAGAGGCAATGGGCGCCTATGCAAACGAGGACATTCGGGTAATCCAGAATTATGACAGCCCGAATTCAAAATGGGTACGTGACGAGTTACACAAAAATCATAGAACTCTGGACACCAGCAAATTCCTCACGGATGAAGAATACCAGCAACTCGTAAGCGAGCTTGGGGGTGTAACTGGCACTCTTTCCGAAAGCGAAAGACCCCAGGAGGGGACCGCCGGCTTTGATGAATATATGGCAAAACTTGCGGCCATCAACACGACATTGCCGGTTCCAGCCGACACCAGAGTCGCATTTATTCAATCAAATGAAAATCTGGGACTGACCCTTTTTGAACATATTAACGATGACAATCGCGATGGTATAAAAGGGCCTGTCGATATTGACGGGGATGGTGTCGTTGATCAAACTGATAATCTGGACAAGGTCACGACCTTTGCAGATCTGGGTGGCGAGATACAAGGGGACAATTCCAAGCTCATTCAGCTCCTGAATGACAAAGGGGAGACCTATCTTGCGTTTGCCTTGCCCGTCAATTCCGTTGACTCCATGACAAACCCCGACTTCGATTACGTAGAGGCTGCCAAACTTACGCAGGCCGCACGGGCGCTCAAGCCATGGGGTCAGGTTGATCCATTAAGCATGGGCTTTGGCCTGAAGGCGGAAAATCAGGTCAGCACGCCCTCTCGTGCCGCCTATGCGCTGGAGGTATATTCTGATCTTCTGGAACCAGGCAATGGGGACAAGTGGATGGTCTCCGATGATGGCCGTCTTTTGGTAATTTATGTAACTCAAAACATTCACAGATATATTCCAGCGACAAGTGACACCAATTCAAATGTACCGGCATACTTGGTGTTCAATGCTGAAAAGCAGTTGATTAAATACGTTGAAAATCCCTTTGCGGATGCAGATGTAAATAATTGGCCGCTCGACGGGACGGGTGTTTACGACGGGGTGTTGGTTGATCTGGCGTTTGTTAAACTATATTCTGTGCTGAATATCGCAAATATAACAAGCGCAGAAAATCCGCCTGTTGATATAGAGGTTCTGGGCTTTGATTCCACAGGACTTTCCATTGGCGAGGTCGAATTCGGCGGTCTAAAAGTTCTGGGTATCAAAGACTATTCCAAGGCGCCGATGTCCGACGCTGAAAAGATGATTTACCTGTCCTATATCGCCGGTCGCCTGGCTGAGGATCCCGGATCATGGCGTGAAATGGGTGAAGAAGTCCTGAATTTTGCAGATTCCGAAGCAGCGGCAATAGCCGCACGCGTCTATGTCGCAAATAATACCCCGCGCGAGGAATTTTATGCGAACAATGAACTGCCCGATAATGTGTTTTTTGATCCACAGGCCTATTTGCTGGCAAATCCTCATGTCTTGAAAGAGTTGTCCAATAACAGCACGCTGGATTTTGACGTGATGGCTGTATTCGACAGCTTGAAGAATGCTTCGTTGAGTGCCGATGACTATCCCCTTGCATTCCAGCTTTTGCAAGCTGCCGCCCAGAACTATATCAGGGTACTTGGCAGCGATGAAAATCCGATGTTTGGCGCCTATGCCGCGGATTTCAATGGCGATGTTCGCAAGGATGAACTGGGGAACATCGTTTCGGGTGAAGTCGATATTATGCGGGTAAACAGGGATGGGGTCGGCGTCGCCACTATTTCTACCGAGGGAGAAAACCCGGATATCCCCTTTGTCATCGATATCGTGATGAAATATGGCAGGGTGCAAGGCATGCGCATGGATGTTGATGGCGATGGTATCGTGGACAACATTTATGCTCCCGATGCCGATGGCGGGGTCTGGAGGGCCGAATTGTCATCAGGTGCAGTGGGCGAAGCGCGCTCTTCGGAAAGTGCACAACGTCTGGCCCTTGCCGGCGAAGCATTGCAAGCCGGCGGTGTTGGTGTGAGCGTTGATGTCAATGCCGATGGTGTTGTCGATCTTGCTCAGGTCCTCACGGATGGAACCGGAAGGGTTACCCTTGGCTACATTGATGCAAACGCCCCCGGCGGCGTGTCTTTGTCCACAACATTCTACTCTGGTGAAACGCTTCAGGATGCTGTCGCTCAGGCCAATGCCCTGCAACTGCTGGCATGGGTCGGGGGAGATGTGGAACGGATTGCAGCCGTTGGAAGTAATATTACTGCAGCTCAGGTCGCCTTTTCGCGCGCGCCCTCTTATGATTCATCCATAAATCTGGGCCAGTTTGCGCTTGATAATGCGGCCCTGATCGAAGCCAATGGTTCCGATCTTGTTGCGGCATTGATCAGCCATATTGATACGACCCGCACTGAGGTATTGGCCAGCAGGCTTTCTGATATTACCACGCAATTGTCCCTTGCCCGGGATTTGCAGCAGGTCCTGACACGCAATCTCAATGAGTATCTTGAAAATGGTTACGAGTATAATGCAGGTCTTGAAACCACGCTCATAGTAAATGCCCTGATGGTATTCAAGGGGAGAGAAAACGCGCTTGGGTATAAGCTGAATACTCTCACTTATGACGCGCTTTATGACGCTGCCCGGGAAATAGATGAAATATTCTATTATAATAAACTTGGATATGCCGTGCCCCTTGATGAGCGTGCCGCGTTTGAAAAGGACTTCACCGAAGGTCCTTTGAGCAGTGCGATTGACATGATCGAACTTGATATAGAGCGCCTTGAAAATGAGCAGGCAGATTTACAACGATTTGTGGCCGGTGAACTGGATATCATATTCGATTACAGCACGATTATTGCGGATCGAATGACGGATCTGGCGGGCAACATGATGGATGAACTTGCCGGCACGAACCAAAACACCGTGCAGGAATTTTCTCTAAGCGAGACGCTCGACAGTCTTGAATTGCAAAGCTCCATGGCCAAAATTGCCGGTTATGATGTGGGGACTTCACAAGATGATGTTTATCGTCCCGATTATGCTGCAGAGGTGAAGTATAACGGGTTCGCCGGGGACGACAGGATTTTCGATAGCGAATTTGATGATCTGTTGAAGGGGGGCGATGGAAACGATCGCATTTCCGCGAGCCTTGGAAACGATACATTATATGGCGGAAGCGGCCGGGATAGTCTTTTGGGTGGCGATGGTGATGATCTGATCTTTGGTGACTCGGGCAACGATAACCTGCTTGGCCAGAATGGTGATGATGTCCTGATCGCGGGCACAGGAAATGATTTTGTTAAAGGGGGCAGAGGCAGCGATATCCTTGTTGGCGGCGCCGGAATGGACTCAATTGTCGGTGATCTGCCCGCATATCTGGGGGACACTTATTCCGATACCTATGTTTATGCTCAAGGCGGGGGTCAGGATACGTTTATTGATTTCAGTGTCCAGGATGCAGACATTATTGCGCTCGATATCGCCGGAATTGATAATTTCAACACCCTGATGTCCCGTGCGCGTCAGACTTTTATTGGCACCCAGTTTAACTTCGGCAACGGCGATTCCATCATGTTGCTGAGGGTGGGCATGTCGACGCTGACCTCGGAAAACTTTGTTTTTGACCATGTTGAAGTCAACGCCCGGATAGCTGCCAGACTTGAAGCATCTACGGTAACAGTGGTGCCTAATCAGGGGCCGGTACTGACTGATGACATTGGTTTTGTGGTTGAAAATGGCTCTGATATCGTGCTGTCTGTCCAGGAGATTCTGAATAATGATACAGACCCTGATGGAGATAGCCTGAGTCTTGTTTCGGTACAAAATGCACTCAATGGCAGCGTGTCCTTGAATGCTACCGGCGAGATTTTGTTCAGCCCCGATGCAGGCTATGAAGGACCCGCGTCATTTGAATACACGGTTTCGGATGGTCAGGGAGGCCGGGCAACCGCCACTGTAAATGTGACAGTTAATCCCGTGCCCATATCTGATCCGGCCATTGTCAACGGAGATGCCTCTGACAATTTGCTGAGCGCCAATATTGCGGGCAGTGTTGTGAATGGATTTGACGGCAATGACGTTCTTGTGGGTGACGCCGGGGATGATACCCTGAATGGCGGTAATGGTAATGACCGCCTGTTTGGCAACAACGGTCAGGACAGCCTGCATGGGGATGCCGGAAATGACAGCCTGTATGGCCGTTCGGGCAACGACATTCTACGGGGGGGAACCGGCAATGACCTTCTTTACGGAGGAGATGGTGCCGATTCACTTGCTGGTGGTGCCGGAGATGACGCGCTTTACGGTGATGCCGGGAACGATCAACTGCACGGCGGTGCCGGCAATGATGATGTTATCGGTGGTGACGGTGATGACACATTGTTGGGCGGAACCGGCGACGATTTGATTTATGGAGGTTTGGGCCAGGATTACCTTGATGGTGAAGATGGCGCAGACAAGTTGTTTGGATTTGCCGGCAATGATGAGATTTATGGCGGTGCTGGTGATGACATTATCTTTGGTCATGAGGGACTTGATCGGTTGGAAGGCAATGCCGGCAACGACACCCTTAATGGCGGAGAAGGAAATGATCTGCTTTATGGGGGCGCCGGTAACGATGAACTGACCGGCGGTGCCGGCGGTGACTTGCTCGAAGGGGGCATTGGTTCCGATATATTGAATGGTGAGCAAGGTAATGACACCATTTATGGCGGGGACGGAGATGATCAGCTCAAAGGGGGTGCCGGTGCAGATATCCTACATGGGGGTGCAGGTACAGATACCGCAATTTTTGAGGGGCCACGGACCGATTATCGCATTGAACTGGGTGCGGCCTCCAACTCCTATATCATTACCGAACTGGCCGATCCTTCCAATGTCGATACACTTACCGGCATTGAGAATGTAAGCTTCAATGGTGTTTCTCATGCAATTGAAACTGTGCTGAACGCAGTACCCGTCGCGGCAAATGATGACGGGTTGAGTGTATTGACCGGTCAAACTCTCACGCTGCAAACAGCCGTGTTGCTTGAGAATGACGTTGATTTGGATGGGGATACCCTGACTGTCCTGTCCGTACAAAATCCGGTTAATGGTTCTGTTGTTCTGGATGGAACGGGAAACATTTCCTTTACACCGGACAGCGGATTTCTGGGTACAGCCACGTTTGAATACACAATATCAGACGGGCATGGGGGAACATCCGATGCCACGGTTGAAATTGGGGTGCGTGCGGTTCCCACGGCAGGGGACGACGAGCTTCATGGCTTGGCCGGTGTTGATGTAATCTATGCCGGTGACGGCAATGATACGGTGTTCGGCGGTGATGGCGATGACTGGCTTTATGGTGAAGCAGGGAATGACACGGTTTCAGGTGGAGCCGGAAAGGATATGCTTTATGCCGGCGCCGGTGATGACATTGTCTCGGGCGGTGATGGCGACGATCGGATTTATGGAAATTCAGGTAACAACACGCTGAATGGCGATGATGGCAACGATGCCATGTATGGTGGTACCGGTGTTGACATTTTGAATGGCGGTGCAGGCAACGACTGGATCTATGGCGGTGCCGGCATTGCAAATGATACATTGAATGGCGATGACGGCAATGACACATTGTTCGGACGTGAAGGCGACGACACCCTTTTTGGCGGTGCCGGTAACGATAGTCTTTATGGCGAATATGGGGATGACGTATTGTCGGGCGGAGCGGGCAACGATCGCCTGTTTGGCGAGAATGGCAACGATACTCTTTCCGGCGGCATGGCATTCGACTGGCTCTATGGTGGTGTGGGCGATGATGTGCTCTACGGCGATAGCGGGTTAGATGATCTTTACGGTGGCCTGGGCAACGATGTTTTGTCCGGCGGCACTGGAAATGATGATCTCTATGGTGAAGCGGGCGACGATATTCTGGACGGTGGCGCAGGTGCGGACCGTCTGGATGGTGGTGCAGGTATTGATGTGGCCTATTATGCAGGGGAGCGTTCCCGCTATCTTGTTGAGCTGGGAGCTGATGCGGGCACCTACACCGTGACGGACCTTTTGGATCCCGAAAATACCGACACGTTGACAGGGGTGGAAACGCTGGCTTTCAACACCACGTTCGTTGCCATTGAAAGCCTGTTTAATGCTGCTCCGGTTGCTGAAGACGATACAGGATTTACTATTCAGTCCGGTGCCGTTTTAACGCTGACAGCGGCCTCGATCCTTGCCAATGACAGTGACAGTGACGGTGATAATCTGAGCTTGCTCTCCGTAAGCGCAGCAAGCAATGGCACGGTTTTCCTTGACGATCAGGGAGATGTGATCTTTACGCCCGACGCCGGGTATCAGGGAGCGGCCTCTTTTGCCTATACGGTTTCCGATGGCAACGGGGGAACCGGCGATGCCATGGTGAACCTGTCTGTGTTGGCACCGGTGAGTGCGGCCAGCGATGTGATTGTTGGCAGTTTCGGTGATGACACCGTTAGCGGTGGAGCCGGTGATGACGAGATTACCGGTGGCGCCGGCAACGACACTGTAAATGGCGACGAAGGTTCCGACTATGTCTATGGTGGTCTTGGTGCTGACATTGTTGATGGCGGTCTGGGCAACGACTTTGTGTTCGGCGACGAAGGCAATGATATCGTAAGAGGCGGCGCCGGTAACGATTGGGCCTATGGCGGTTTTGGAGATGATGTTGTCTCCGGGGGTGATGGTGCCGACCGGGTTTATGGTGACGATGGGAACGATACCCTTAGTGGCGGCCTTGGTGTTGATCGACTTTATGGCGGCACCGGTGAAGACAACCTGTCCGGGGGAGATGCCATCGACTATCTCTATGGCGGTGCAGGGGCCGATACTTTGAAGGGCGACCTTGGGAATGATTATCTGCGTGGTGACAATGGAGATGATCTGATACTGGGTGGTGAAGGCAATGACAGCCTTTATGGTCTGAACGATAACGACACTCTGCATGGTGGTCTGGGAGATGACAGACTCTATGGCGGGAACGGTGTGGACACCTTGTATGGTGATGCCGGAACCGATCGTTTATATGGAAATGACGGCACTGATACCCTCAACGGGGGAGATGGAAACGACACCCTTTATGGCGGCAATCAGGATGACATCCTTAACGGCGATCTGGGAAATGATACCCTTTACGGAGATAACGGAAACGACATCATTTCCGGGGGTGCCGGTTGGGATAATCTGTATGGTTTTGTCGGAGATGACACCCTCATTGGCGGTGCTGCAAATGACACCCTTTACGGGGGGGTGGGCAATGACACATTTGTGTTCGAAGCAAACTTTGGTGCCGATGTCATCAAAGACTTTTCCGAAGGGGCCGGCAGTGAGGATGTTATTGATTTCTCCGGCAATAATGCGTTAAATTCATTTGCCGATGTTTTGGCTGTCGCTTACCAGAGTGGCAATAGCACGGTGATTGATTTAGGCGCTGAAGGGAAAATTGTCCTGGCCGACGTCAACCTGTCATTGCTGCATGAGGATGATTTCAGGTTTGCCTGATATGCAATGTAACAGATAGGCAGTTGTCCGGCCCGCAGATACCTGTTGCGGGCCGGATTTGGTTTTTTATGGTTAGGTGAATGAAATGAACGCTGAGAAAAAGTCGGAACTTGGTCAGGCGTTCGCCGCTTGCCGTAATGCGTTTTATTCAATAGGTGCCTTTAGTTTTTTTACCAACCTTTTGATGCTGACCGGCCCGCTATATATGCTTCAGGTCTATGATCGGGTTTTGGCAAGCGGTTCTGTGCCAACCCTGATTGCACTGAGTATTCTGGTTGTCCTGATGTACGGGTTCATGGGGGTTCTGGAGTTTATCCGTACGCGGATGCTGGTTCGCATCGGGGTGAGACTGGATGAGCAACTGGGGGACAAGACCTTTGATGCCGTGCAACAGCATGCAATTCGCCGCACCCCCAATGTCGGCTCCCAGCCGGTCCGCGATCTGGATACAATTCGCCAGTTTATCTCGGGGCCTGGCCCACTTGCTTTTTTTGACGTGCCCTGGATGCCGGTTTATCTGGGGGTAATATTTTTGTTGCACCCATGGCTGGGATATTTTGCACTTGCCAGTGCTGTCATATTGTTCAGCTACGCAATTTTGAATGAAGTGATAACGCGCAAACCCGCCGCAAGAGCAAATGAAACGGCTATGATATCCAATGCGTGGACGGAAGAAAGTCGGCGAAATGCCGAAGTGATCGGTGCGATGGGGATGTCCGGGGCGGTTCGGGGGCGCTGGCAGGAATTGCATAGCGCGGCCCTGCAGGATGGAACCCACGCAAGTGATCGTGCCGGCATGATTGCGACCCTTTCCAAGGTGACGCGCATGGTGCTGCAGTCGGGCATGCTGGGGCTTGGTGCCTTTCTTGCCGTTATGCAACAGATTTCACCGGGCACCATGATTGCGGGCACAATAATCATGTCGCGTGCACTCTCCCCCATTGATCAGGCGATCAACCATTGGCGGGCCTTTTTGGGTGCGCGCAAGGCTTATGCGCGACTGAAGCTGGTTCTGGATGGGGCACCCCAAAAAGAGCAGCCCATGGAACTGCCCCGTCCCGAGGGGCGGTTTCTTGTCGAGAGCCTGATTTTACGGGCCCCCGGTGTGGATAAACCCTTGTTGAGAGGAATTGAATTTGCGCTGGAGCCGGGCGAGGCATTGGGGGTGTTGGGACCTTCGGGTGCGGGGAAGTCGACACTGGCACGCGCGTTGATTGGTGTATGGCCGCCTGCGGGGGGCGCTGTGCGTCTGGATGGGGCCAAACTTGAACAGTGGAATGAAAGCCAGATTGGCCAGTATATGGGGTATCTGCCTCAAACTGTTGAACTTTTTTCAGCGACCATTGAACAAAATATCGCACGTTTTCAACCTGATGCATCGCCGGAGAAAATCGTTGAGGCGGCAAAAATGGCTGATGTGCACGAGATGATCTTGCGTCTGCCTGAGGGATATGGAACCCAGATAGGGGAAGGAGGAGCCGCGCTGTCAGCAGGACAACGTCAGCGTATTGGTCTGGCGCGGGCACTGTATGGCAACCCTGTTTTTGTGGTGCTGGATGAACCCAATTCCAACCTTGACGCAGAAGGGGAAGCAGCCGTTATTCGTGCTATAAGTGCAATGAAGAAGGCTGGAACAACCGTTGTTGTGATCGCCCACAGGCCAAGCGCCATCAGCGTTGTTGATAAAATCATTTTTATCAAGGAAGGTGTTCAACTTGCATTTGGCCCGCGTGATGAAGTTTTGGAAAAAATTCTAAAACCCAAACAGTCAAAACAGAAGGGGCGCTAGAATGCTTGAGCACATGTCCCTTCAAAAACCCGGTATGAGTATTCTGGATTTTTCCGTGCCAAAAGGGAATTCAAAATGAATGCGAAAAAATCATTGCAACAGCTCCAGATCATCGGCTTTGTATCACTTTTCCTGCTGGTCGGGGGAATTGGCGGCTGGGCCTATTTTTCTTCGATTGCGGGCGCTGTAATTGCTCAGGCCACTGTTGTCGTGGAGAGCAATCCCAAAGAAGTTCAACATCTGGAGGGGGGAATTGTCGCCAAGCTCAATGTGCGCAATGGAGATTTGGTTGAGGCAGGGGAGGTGCTGATCCGTCTGGATGATACCGACACAAAAGCAAGTCTGGAAATTTTGAATACGCAACTGTATGGCCTGCTGGCACGCAAGGCACGATTGGAGGCCGAACGTGATTCGGCGGACTCCATTACATTCCCCGATGAATTGAACATGCTTTCGGATGTGGACTGGGTTGTGCGCACACTGGAAGGACAACGGAAACTGTTTGCTTCACGTCGTGAATTTCGCACCAGTCAAATCGAGCAGCTCACCAACCGGATCGTCCAGTTGGAAGAAGAAATAACCGGAATGGAAGCCCAGCTTGCAGCGCAAAATATTCAGGCCAGTCTTTATGCCGAAGAATTGCAAGGGGTGCAAAAACTTTCCGAAAGCGGGCTGGTGACGACAACACGCACAATGACGCTGGAGCGTCAGGTTGCCGCCAGTGAAGGTGAACGCGGGCGTCTTATTGCCGGAATTGCGCGTATCAGGGCCAAAATCGGCGAAACCCAGCTGGAAATAATCCAGATAAATCAGGATGCCCAAACGACGGTTCTTTCTGAGTTGCGCGAGATTCAGCCCCGTATTGCCGAGCTTTACGAGCGCCGGATTTCCGCCCGTGCAAATTTGCAGCGGGTGGATATAGTGGCCCCCCAGGCCGGATTTGTGCATGAGCTGCAAATAAATGGCGAAGGCAGCGTAATTGGTGCGGGCCAAGTTGCGATGCTGATTGTGCCGCGTCAGGATGCGTTGGTACTGGAGGCGCGGATCAACCCACAGGATATCGACCAGATCAGCGCCGGCCAAAAAGTGGTAATCAACTTTCCCGCATTTGCCAGCGGTGTCACACCCAGCCTGAACGGGAGCGTATACAGAATTGCCGCCGATCTTTCCCAGGAAAATGGCAATACACCCCCATATTATGCTGTTCGTATTCAGATTGGTCAGGATGAACTGGACAAGCTGGAAGGTCAGCAGCTTAAACCGGGCATGCCCGCCGAAGCATATGTGCAAACCGCAACCCGTTCCGCTTTGAGCTATCTGGTAAAACCCTTTACCGATCAACTTAATCGTGCATTTCGCGAAACCTGATACGGGCGGTTGGGGAAGTCTGCAAGTTGTCTCCATATGTCAATGTGCCAACGCGTCAATGTGCCAATGCGTTGAAAAAACGTTCGGGAAGCTGGCGTATGAAATTTATACCCGGTCGACCTTTTCGGGCGCGATGGCAGGAACGGTTCCGCTTTTGCCAAGAAGAAAGTCAAGAAATGTGCGCGCGGTCAGGGAAAGCTTTTTGCCGCGCAAGTGAACGGCAAACCAGCGCCGGATCAAAGGAAAACCCGCCACATCCAAAATCACAATGTGATCGCCGGTCAGTTCCAGCGGCAAGTTGCGCTTGGACAATACAGATATGCCAAGCCCCGCCATCACCCCCTGTTTGATTGCTTCGGCATTGCCAAGCTCCATATACGGGGCAAGTTCCAGACCTTGTGAAGCCAGCATGCGTTCCACCGCCTGCCGGGTCCCCGAGCCTGCCTCGCGCACCAGAAACCGTTCCTGAACCAGTCGGGACAGCGGGATGTTTTTTTCCATGGCCAGCGGATGGCCCGGCGGGGCAACAACAACCATCTCATTGTCAATGATCGGAAATGCCCTGACCGCGAGTTCGCTTGGCACCTGCCCCATTATCAACAGGTCATCTTTGTTGGAGCGCAGGCGCGCCAGTACCTCAGCCCGATTTGTTATGGTCAGGCGGGGTTGAACTTCAGGGTGCAAATCGACGAATTCCCCCAGAAAATGCGGCATGAAATATGCGGCCGTCGTAATCACGGCAATGTTTAACGCCCCCTTGACCTCCCCTTTAAGCGTTGAGGCCAAATCCCCCAATGCCATAACCCGCTCAAGAATTTCCCCGGTGTTGGAGTAGACTTCGCGCCCCGCATTTGTCGGCTGAACTTTGCGCCCCACCTGTTCCAGCAGTTCAAGCCCCAGGGTCTGCCCCAGTTTTCTGATCTGCATGGATACCGTGGGTTGGGATAAATTGAGCGCTTTGGCTGCACGGGTAACCCCGCCAAGGCGTACAACGGCTTCATAAATCTGAAGCTGTCGAACGGTGACATGAGGCAGCTGAACAGGGGCCATTTGAGTTTTGTCGGACATAGGAATAGATAATAGACTATGTATTAAATAGAAACAATCGATTTTTCTTGAGGTGATGAGCCGGGTATTGGTTTTGCAGGCGGTTTGTCCGTCGCCAAAATTCAACCAGATGATCGGAGTGATCCATGTTAGACCAGACAAGTCGCTACAGCGACCTGAACTTAACTGAAGAGAAATTGATGGCCGACGGCAAACATGTGCTTGCCGTTTACAAGATGAAACCTGCTGAAGGTTTTTTCGATTATGTCGGTACCGCCGCACACTTTTGTGCGGAAAGCTCCACCGGAACAAATGTTAACGTGTCCACTACCGACGACTTCACCAAGGGTCTGGATGCGCTGTGTTATGATTTCGATGAAGAAAACGAGATAATGAAGCTCGCTTACCCCGTGGATTTGTTTGATCGCAATATCACCGATGGCCGGGCGATGGTGGTGTCATTGATGACCTGCATGGTTGGTAACAATCAGGCGATGGGTGACGTGGAATATGCAAAATTGCTGGATTTCTGGGTGCCGCCTAAATTTTTGAGATTATTTGACGGTCCCTCCATGGGCATTTGCGATATGTGGCGTATTCTGGGGCGTGACCTGGAT
>WFOP01000107.1 GCA_015487985.1 Hyphomicrobiales bacterium | reverse complement strand
ATGTATTATTAAGCCCATAAACGGAAGGGGACCATAATGCTTGATGCTTGGAAAGAAATCGTCATTGAAGCACCGGAATTTTATATCGGGTGGGGCGGTTTGCTCATTGGATTTGTTTTTGGGTTTGTGGTTTTAAGAACCAATTTCTGTACCATGGGGTCAATCTCGGACATGCTGACCTTTGGTGATTTTCGCCGGTTTCGTTCGTGGCTGCTGGCGATTGCGGTGGCGCTTTTGGGGGTCTGGGTGTTGCAGTTCCTGGGGGTTTTGAACACCGCTGATTCCATTTATCTCACGCCCAACCTTGGATGGGCCGCCGGTATTGTGGGGGGGTTGATGTTCGGCTTTGGCATGGTGTTTGCCGGGGGGTGCCTGAGCAAAAATCTGGTGCGGGCCGGTGCCGGGGACATGCGTTCCCTGATGGTTTTGATGATGACCGGTGTGTTTGGTTTTATGACAATCGGAGGGTTGCTTGGCCCGCTAAGGGTTACATTGTTCAGCCCGTTGAGCATTGATATGGGTAATTTCGGGCTTGAAACACAGGGGCTTGGGGAAGTGGCCTCAAATCTGACAGGCATGGATTTGAGCACTGCCAGCCTTGTTGTTGTGCTTCTGGTGGCTGGTGGATTGTTGTTCTATTGCTTTAAGGATGCCGGGTTTCGCTCGTCCCCCTCTCATCTGATTGCCGGGGTTGGCATTGGCCTTTGTGTAGTTGCTGGCTGGTTTTTGACCGGGCTGGCCTATGATGAATTTGCGCCGGTTGCTCCGATTTCCCTCAGCTATGTGCGCCCCACAGGGGACACGCTTGATTATCTGATGCGCTTCACGGCGCTTGGTGCCCCCGGTTTCGGGGTTGTGACACTGGCGGGTGCGTTGCTGGGGGGCTTTGTCGGCGCATTGAGCAATAAGAGTTTTGCTCTGGCGACCTTTGCCAGCACGCAGGATACCTATCGCAATATGTTCGGTTCGGCGTTTATGGGCATTGGCGGCGTGTTGGCGCTGGGGTGTACCGTGGGGCAGGGGCTGACCGGGATTTCCACATTGGCCATTGGTTCTGTAATCGCCTTCATTGCCATTGTTATTGGGGGAATTGCGGGCATCAAGGCCATGGAACATCTGGCCTGAGGCTCTCACTTCTTCCGAGATGATGCACTGCTGGTGTCGGGACTTCCCCGTTAAAAAGAGCCTGACCCGGCGCTGGGAGCTGGGTCTATTCAGCCGGGGCAAAGCCGACAATGAGCTGGCGCAGGCCCAGGGCCGCGCCGGCGAAAATGGCCACAAGGGTAACCGGGGCGCTAAAGGCAAGAACGGAAAATGCCGACAGGCCCTGACCAATGGAACATCCCAGTGCAATAACAGCCCCCACCCCCATAATTGCAGCGCCCAGTATCTGGCGGCGCAATTCGCGCGGATCGTCGCAGGCTTCCCATTTGAAGTGGCCTTTGAACAGGCTGCCGACAAATGCCCCCACCCAGACCCCGACGACGCTTCCAATGCCAAAGCTCAAGGTGCGCCCGGTGGCGGTCATGCCATAGAGCATGGTTTCACCCACCGGGGCTGAGAAAGTATGGGAGGCCAGCGAGGTGCCATCAAATCCGTTTTCGGCCACCCACTGGGTGCCCGCCCAGCCAGAGACAATAACCAGACCCACCATAATTCCCCAGAACAGGGTGGAGGGGGAGTGGCGGACGCGGGCCGGGGCCATGGCCAAACCCAAAATAATCAACCCGATGACAATACCGATGGTGGCGGCGGGAATGCCGGAAACTGATTGCAGGGCGTGGGCAATGCCTGGAAGCACACCATCGGATTGGGTGGGGGGAAAAATTGCCACGCGCACCCAGGCCAACGGTCCTGAAACCGTTGCGTAGGCGGCAAGGCCCATGGAAATCACAATGACGAATGAGCGCAGGTCGCCCCCCCCGAGTCGGGCCAGCGCCCCATATCCGCAATTGCCGGACATGGCCATGCCATACCCAAACATCAGGCCGCCCGAAATACTGGCCAGGGGCATCCAGTTCTGGCTGAGGAAGGTGGTGTTGGCCGGGGTCAGCCAGCCAAGGGCAACAAGGATAAAGCTGCCGGTTACTGCTGTGCCGATGGCGATGACCCACATGCGGATACGCATGTCGTTTTCGCCGTAAAGAACGTCTTCAATGGCGCCAAGAGTACAAAACCGGCCAAGGCGTGCGGCAAGTCCAAGGACAATGCCCCCCAGCAGGCCGACTATAGCTGTAAGATTGGCATCGCCAATGGTTTCGAGCATTCACGCGTTTCCTTTAGAGCTTAATCGGGGATCCAGGGAAGCTGAATTGGGGACCCGATCAAATTTCCGAGCAGAATAAATCGTACACAATGTCGATTATTCGCCGGGAACGCTCGTCGGTCAAGCGATAATAGATAACCTTGCCGTCGCGGCGCGGGGTGACAAGACCCTCAAGGCGAAGGCGGGAGAGCTGCTGAGATACTGCGGACTGGCGGGTGGAAAGAAGGGATTCCAGTTCCGTAACCGATTTTTCACCGGTGGCCAGATGACATAAAATCAACAAACGGCCCTCATGGCCGATTGCTTTGAGGAAATTGGCCGCCAGAACGGCATTATCCATTATTTTGTCGAGTTCGTCGTCTGGAATATTGTTATTTAAAACCGGAATGCCCATGCGATCATCTCTTAACAGTTATTAGGATATCCTAATATGTAAATATATTGGTGGGTTGATTTAACGCAAAAGTAAAGGGGGAATCCAAAAAAAATCAAAACTGTGTTCAAATATTTTTTGGAATCACTCAGGCAGGGTCCTCAAAAAC
>WFOP01000106.1 GCA_015487985.1 Hyphomicrobiales bacterium | reverse complement strand
ATATCAAGGGCCATATCAATCTGGGCATGGCCCTGGTTTTCAGTGTTCTGCTCGCCCCAGGTCATGGTGCCAAGGCAAATTTCAGAAACTTTCAGATCGGTGCGGCCAAGGGGATTATATTTCATTGGGGGACTTTCAAGGTGAATGGAAAATAAAGCGTCAAATTAGGCAGCGAAACCGGTGTTTGCAAGGGAATAGAGCCGACGAATTGCAAACAAATGGCCAGAGTTGAAAATTCGCTGATTTTTGCACTTCACAACAGGCAAAGTTGGGCCTATACAGGCGGCGCACTCTTTAATGAGTTGCATACATTTTGGCGCGGGGTGGAGCAGCCCGGTAGCTCGTCAGGCTCATAACCTGAAGGTCGCAGGTTCAAATCCTGCCCCCGCAACCAATAAACAACCCGCCAAATCAATTGTTTGGCGGGTTTTTGTTTTTGGTTGTTCTTTAAGTTTTCGCTCGGGCATCACAGGGGTGCCAACTCAAATCAAATTCCAGTTGACTTTGTGTGCAAATCTGCAGGGGGATATCCGGGTTACAGGCAGATGAAGCAATATTTTTTGCAAGGCAGAATTTTTGTTTGGCACGGCTTTGAAGGCTCTGGCTATTTCAAGATGGCAAGACTGGCATAATTATCATGCTGAAATCCCTATCTTCAGGACAATTTATTCTAAAATGGCAGGGTTCTGACAATAATAGAATTAAAATTCTACCGCACAGCCTGTAATCTGTTTTGTATAAAAATGGGGTGGAAAGCAGGAATTGTCACCTCAATTTAGTGCTTTTCAATTACCTGATGACGGGAAAAATGTCCGATAATTGTGAAAACAAACATCTTGAATTGCATATTCCAGAGCCGGAATGGCGCCCCGGTGATACCCCTGATTTTTCCAATGTCGTGATACCAAAAGCCGGAAGTGTCCTGCGGCCGCCAGTGGATGTTGATGCCCAGGATATTCGTGATCTTGCCTATACAATCATTCGTGTGCTTGACAAGAATGGTAATGCCGTGGGGGACTGGGGCGGTTTGCTCGGCGATGAAGAGCTGATCGCGGGCTTGCGCCACATGATGACTTTGCGCTCCTATGACGCGCGAATGCAGCTCGCCCAGCGGCAGGGCAAAACATCATTTTATATGCAACATCTTGGGGAGGAGGCCATCTCGTGCGCTTTTGGCAAGGCGCTGAACAAGGGGGATATGAATTTTCCAACCTATCGGCAGGCCGGCCTTTTGATTGCTGATGATTATCCGCTCGTTGACATGATGTGCCAGACTTTTTCCAACACCGGTGATCCCTTGAAGGGGCGCCAGATGCCGGTTTTCTATTCGGCCCGGGACCATGGCTTTTTTTCGATCTCGGGCAATCTTGCAACCCAGTATATTCAGGCTGTTGGCTGGGCGATGGCCTCTGCAATCAGCCATGATACAAAAATTGCCGCAGCATGGGTTGGTGATGGGGCGACAGCGGAAAATGATTTTCATGCAGCCTTGGTGTTTGCTTCGACCTATCGTGCTCCGGTGGTGTTGAATGTTGTCAACAATCAGTGGGCGATTTCAACATTCCAGGGAGTTGCTTTGGGGGAGTCGGGAACATTTGCTGCGCGCGGCCATGGATTTGGAATTCCATCATTGCGGGTTGATGGCAATGATTATCTGGCGGTTTATGCGGTTGCAAAATGGGCTGTGGAGCGCGCCCGGGCCAATCTGGGGCCAACGCTTGTTGAATATGTGACCTACCGTGCCGGAGGCCATTCAACATCGGATGATCCGGCTGCTTACCGGCCCAAGTCGGAATCAGAACAGTGGCCGCTTGGCGATCCGGTCCTGCGCTTGAAAAACCACCTGATAACAAAAGGTGCCTGGAGTGAGGAACGTCATGAACAGGCTGAGGCGGAAATTCTTGAAATCATTATGACGGCTCAAAAACAGGCTGAGAGTCTGGGCACGCTGAATGGGGACAAAATTCCTTCCGCGCACAATATTTTTGAGGATGTTTATGCCCGGATGCCGGCCCATCTGCGCCGCCAGCGGCAACAATGCGGGGTTTGAACATGGTTCAGATGACAATGATCGAGGCGATTGCCAGCGCCATGGACAATGCCATGGCGGCCGATGAAAAGGTGATCGTGTTTGGCGAGGATGTGGGGTTCTTTGGCGGTGTATTCAGGTGTACGGCCGGTTTGCAGAAAAAATACGGTTCCAACAGGTGTTTTGATACTCCCATAAGTGAGCTTGGCATTGTGGGCGCCGCCATTGGCATGGCCGCCTATGGCCTGAAGCCCTGTATTGAAATCCAATTTGCCGATTATATGTACCCGGCCTATGATCAACTGGTTTCAGAATCCGCACGTTTGAGATATCGTTCTGCGGGACAGTTTACCTGTCCGATGGTGGTTCGCATGCCGACCGGCGGCGGGATTTTTGGCGGCCAGACACATTCCCAAAGCCCCGAGGCGTTGTTTACTCATGTGGCCGGCCTGAAGACGGTGGTTCCTTCCAATCCCCGCGATGCCAAGGGGTTGCTGATTGCGGCAATTGAGGATCCGGATCCGGTTATTTTTCTTGAACCCAAGCGACTGTATAATGGTCCGTTTGACGGCCATCACACGCGCGCGGTCACGCCGTGGAAAAAGCATGCGCTGGGGGAGGTGGATGATGGCTATTTCACATTGCCGCTTGGCAGGGCCAAAATCCACAAAGAAGGCTCGGCTGTCACGATCCTTGCCTATGGAACCATGGTGCATGTTGCAGAAGCCACTTTGGTGGAAACCGGTATCGAGGGGGAAATCATTGATCTGCGCACATTGTCACCACTGGATCTGGATACGATAGCCCAATCGGTGGAAAAGACCGGCCGCTGTGTTGTTGTGCATGAGGCAACCCTGACTTGTGGGTTTGGTGCTGAACTGGCAGCGCTGGTACAGGAACATTGTTTTTACCATCTTGAAAAACCTGTCATGCGGGTAACCGGCTGGGATACGCCATATCCCCATGCCCAGGAATGGGATTATTTCCCCGGCCCCAAGCGTCTTGGTCGTGCTCTCATTGAAACCATGGAGGTTTGAAATGAGTGAATTTGAAATAAAGCTGCCTGATGTGGGTGAAGGCATAGCAGAGGCAGAGCTGGTTGAGTGGAGTGTGGCTGTCGGTGATCTTGTTTGTGAGGATGATATTTTATGCGCGGTGATGACAGATAAAGCCACGGTGGAAATCCCCTCGCTGGTGGATGGCGTGGTATTGTCTCTTGGTGCTGAAATAGGCGATGCAGTGCCGGTTGGTTCGGTATTGATACGGCTTGATGCTGGTGGTGGGGAAAGTCCAGAGCCGCCAGAGCCGCAGTCGGGCAATATCCCTTTGGAAAAAACTGCACGGCAAACGCTAAAAAATGCAGCTCAAGCGGACCCCCGCCAACCTTCGTCGTTAACAACTGCCTTAAAGGGAGCGCCGCCCAGGGAAGGGGACAGGCCTCTGGCATCGCCTCCGGTTCGTTTGCGCGCACGCGAATCCGGTATTGATTTGAGGGAGGTTGCGGGAACCGGCCCGGGAGGACGGATCGTTCATGGTGATCTGGATGAATTTTTGTTGCAAAGCAGACCAGCGGAAACAGATCAGCCCCAAGGTGGGGGGAATGATGTTATTACCGAGGTAAAAGTCGTTGGATTGCGTCGCAAAATTGCGGAAAAGATGACAATTTCCAAATCACGCATTCCCCATATTACGATTGTTGAAGAAATCGATGTTAGCGCGCTTGAGGAGTTGCGGGAGCAGCTCAATCAAACAAGAAGGGACGATCAGGAAAAACTGACTATTTTGCCGTTCATGATGGCTGCCATGGTGATTGCCCTGAAAACCCAGCCGACGTTGAATGCCCTATATGATGATGAAAAAAATGTCATTCAACAACACAGCAGTGTTCATATCGGCATTGCAGTGCAAACGCCGGGGGGGCTTCTGGTTCCGGTTGTGCGCCATTGTGAGAACAGGGACATCTGGTCGTATGCGGCTGAGGTCAAGCATCTTGGTGCCCTTGCCAGATCCGGGGATGCAACGCTCAAACAATTGTCCGGTTCCACCATCACGATTACCTCGCTTGGCGCACTTGGGGGAATAGCCACAACACCGGTCATCAATTATCCCGAAGTGGCCATTATAGGCATCAATAAAATCGCCATCCGCCCGGTGTGGCACGATGACCAGTTTATTCCGCGCAAAATGATGAACCTGTCGGCAAGCTTTGACCACAGAGTTATTGATGGGTGGGAAGCTGCAACATTTTTGCAAAAACTCAAGGCGCTGCTGGAAACCCCGTTGCGAATTTTTGTGGAACGGGCTGAGTGACGCAAGACATCACTGGCAAACTGTTGGCCCCTGGTGCCGGGTCGGGAGGGTATGTGCGCGCAATCCGAGTTGGATATCTCCTTATGTTTGCATGAGTTTGAAGAGGCTTTTTTACAGCTGTCAAAATTCAGCATTAAATTTTCTGCTAAGTGGCAAAAATTCAAAGAAAATAGTCTGATTTCTTTCTGACATGCAGAAAAAAGAGAAAAAAAACCCCCTCAGTTTGGTACTGTTTTGTCAAGCTAAAGGGATTTATGACGCAAAATTAATCAGTTGTGGGAGAGGAATTAGCCAAATGAGTAACCATACAACACAAGATCAAGAAGTAGGCGGTTCACTGGCGACAGCATGGGAGCAACTGAGCGTAGATTGGACTGTAGCATTGGCCGCAGGCGTCGGTCTTAAACCAGCGCTAGCGGCGGAAATTAATAAATATGTTCCCATGCTCCCCTCACCGATCAGGGCTGCCAGTTTCATGGTTTGGGATGTTCCCAACAATGATTTAATGAATTTTACCGCAGTTACCAAGGCCTTCGCACTACCGCCCAACGGTTTAGGTGCTGTTGGAGGTGCAATAGGCGTAATGGGGGGTTACAACGAGGGGGAGATCAAACCTGGCGTGACCAGTATGGTGGCGTTTCATGGTGGCAAGGTCGCAGTGTTAGTAAATGTCATTCCTGAATTCTCCGGTACGCTTGCAGAGAATGAAGTCGCCGTAAATGTTGGTGTTATTTATAATTTTTCCAAATTGACAGAGGGGGCTCTCGAAAAATTGGGGCCTCTTAAATATGTAGGTGGTTTGGCTTCTATGGCTACCAAGTTGGTAACCGGCTTTGTCGATGTCTGGGGCGGCGCTGCCATTCTCACCAAAGCCCGCTTTGATGACGATGGAAATTTCGTAGGGTTGATTAAAGATGGTGAGGTTTATACCGGCATTGACGATTTTATCGCTGAAACGGTAGCTGTGTTAGATACATTTTCTGATGATGACTTTCTTGACAATGATTTTCCGATCGTACCTCCTGCAACTCAGGCGGCAATTACTGAGAAGCTGGTACTTGAGAACGTTCCTGTCAGGGCGGGAGAACCGTTTGAGTACAAGCTTGATGTTCTGACCGGTGCTGTCACTTATGGCAATAATTCAACATGGTATGAGGGTATTGATGGCACCAATGTTACAACCTGGAGTGATGCCGATGGTGACAATATTGCCATTACCTATGCCGATGGCACGGTCTATATAGAATCTGCCGATGGGCTGCGCACGCTGTATGATGCCAGTGGAGGCGTTGTAAGGCAAACACCGGCGCAGGTTGAGCAGGGAGGCTCCGGTTTTTTCAAGAAATTTGACGAATATCTTGAAGCTGTGGAAGACGGTGATACAGGTGCTGAACTTCCTTCTTTTGCCATTAACTTCTCGTTCCCCAATGAAGTGTTGGGGCAGTTGTTCTTTCCCGACGCACAGGGTGTTGAGTTTGCAACGGTAATGACATCATCCGGTCCGGCGAGGGTGATCTCTCTGGATGATGTTCAGTATATTGTTTATGCAGATGGCAGCCAGCAGAGGGTTTCTGACCTTGTCGGCGAAGACGGCAAATTGGCTGAAGGTGTAACGCTTGAACAGGTGTTGGCGGGCAGTGAAGTTCTTTTTGAACTCGCGCGACAGAAAGAGGCTGAAAAATCGGCGCTGCAGACTTGGGATACGCAGTACAAGGCACCGATTGATAAAATTATCGCACAGCTTAATGATCCCAAAAACGCCATCATTTATGACACTTTTCCGGCACTGAAAACTTTGGTTGATGGCTATGGTGTCGTTGATGGGGCGATGCGTTTTTCTCTTAATCTGGCCAGTCTCATGGCTGATGAGAAGGGCACGGACGGCACGGTTTCCGGGGCGGTTGATGGTCTGGTCGACATGTTGCAGGCCGTCTCTACATTTACCGGAGATGATG
>WFOP01000105.1 GCA_015487985.1 Hyphomicrobiales bacterium | reverse complement strand
CGGATAAACGGTAAGTTGGAGCCTGTGATTCGCGTGTAAAAATATACGCTTGAAATAAAATCGGTTGCAGCTAAGAGGCGAAATTGAGTTCTGATTTGGATGTCGGCATAACCCTTGCAGCCCTTGCGCCGTTTTTCGCTGCAGCATTGGCCCCCTTTATTCACCGCTTCACCAAGAGCTATGCCGGTTGGGTATTGGCAATCATTCCCGCCAGCATATTTATCTATTTGCTTAGTTTTGTTGAACAAATGTCCCGCCGGGAATTTGTTTCCGCCGGGTTTGAGTGGATTCCCTCCTATAGCATTCGCCTGTCATTTTATCTGGATGGGTTGAGCGTTACATTTGCCCTGCTGATTTCGGGCATTGGTACGTTCATTATACTTTATTCCGCCGCCTATTTGTCCGGCCATAAGCATCTGGGGCGTTTCTTGGCCTTCATGCTTTTGTTCATGGGTTCGATGCTGGGGCTGGTATTGTCCGATAACCTGATTTCCATGTTCGTTTTTTGGGAACTGACATCAATTACTTCGTTCCTGCTGATCGGGTTTGACCATGTGCGTCAGGCCTCGCGCCGGGCGGCAATTCAGGCGCTGGTTATTACCGGGGGCGGTGGACTGGCATTGCTGGCGGGTATTTTGTTGTTGCACCAGATTACAAACCAGTGGGATATTTCAGAGATTTTTGTCTGGGGCGCCACCATTAAAGAAATGGATATTTATCCATTGATACTGGGCTTGTTTCTGTTGGGGGCTTTTACCAAATCTGCTCAGTTCCCGTTTCATTTCTGGCTGCCAAATGCCATGGAAGCCCCCACGCCGGTTTCCGCATATCTGCACTCTGCCACCATGGTCAAAGCGGGGATTTACCTCTTGATGCGGATGAATCCTGTTCTGGGTAACACGGCAGAATGGAACATAATATTGCCAATCGTTGGCGGGGTTACCCTGTTATGGGGTGCCTCCATGGCCATGAAACAAACCGATCTGAAGCAAATGCTTGCTCAGACCACGGTGGCTTCCCTTGGCCTGCTGGTATTGCTGATCGGGGTGGGAACAAAAGCCGCTTTGTCCGCTGCCGTCCTGTATTTGCTGGCCCATGCTTTTTACAAGGGTGCATTGTTCATGGTGGCCGGGGGTGTGGATCACGCCACCGGCACACGCGACATTACTCAGCTTGGCGGTTTGCGCAAAGTGATGCCCGTGACATTTGTTGCGGCCCTGATCGGGGTGGCCGGCATGGCGGGTGTGCCCGCAACGGTGGCGTTTCTTGCCAAGGAAGAAATGTACGCGGTGTTGGCGATAGAATCTGTTTCCGATCTCTTTGTTAACTGGCAAATTACTCTCGTTGTTTTCATCATGTTGCTGGGGAACGCCATGATGATGGCAGTTGGTTTGGCAATTCTGGTCAGGGCATTTTTTGGCAAGCTCAAAGCCACCCCGCACAAACCCCATGAGGGAAGTCTGTCCCTCTGGGTTGGGGCGTTGGTTTTGGGCGGGTTTGCGCTTTGGGCGGGTACGCAAATCAAGTATCTGGGGGACATAATCATCAGCCCGGTTGCTTCTTCGGTTGCCAATTTTCAGGTTTCCCCGAAACTGCATCTCGATTTTGAAATGCTCACAACCCTGCCGTTTTTCATTTCCACGCTGACATGGATTGCCGGGGTTGTAATTTATCTGGCCATCGACGACATTCGTGCGCTTATGCTGCGCATGTCAAAGGCCACGGGCTGGACATTTGACATAATGTTTGACTGGCTGATGTTTGGCTTGATCAAAATATCTGCCTGGGTGACCCGGGTTTGGCATCATGGTCGTCTGGAACTTTATCTGATTGTCGTCTTTATCGGATTTGCCCTTGCCATGGCATTGCCCATGATCGGGAATTTCACCCCCCCCGAAATGCCCGGCTGGCAAGCGCTCTCATTTTATGAATGGGGCATATTTGCCATGGCGCTGATCGGGCTGGTTGCGGTCGTTGTCGCCAGAACCCGGCTTATTGCCATCGTATCGCTTGGTATTCAGGGGTTCGCTGTTGCCTTGATTTTCATGTTGTTCGGGGCGCCGGATCTGGGCTTCACCCAGTTTATGGTGGAAACCCTGTCCGTGGTTATTCTGGCGCTGGTAATGACCCGCCTGCACCTTGAGCAGAGAGATGCGCGGATTCCCTTTGAGGTGGTCAGGGATGCAAGTCTGTCTCTGACTGTAGGCATCAGCGTGACTGTTTTGATGATTGCGGTATTGCAAAATCCGATTGACTTGCGCCTGTCTGAGTTTTTTGCCCTGACCAGTGTCCCCATCGCCCACGGCCATAACATTGTGAATGTTATTCTGGTGGATTATCGCGGGCTGGATACGCTGGGTGAAATATCTGTTGTTCTGGCGACCGGTATTGCGATTCTGGCGCTTATCCGCATCAGGGGCGGGGGACCGCAAACCGGCGTTGGTGCCCCAAAGAAGAATTCCAAATCCACTAAGTCGAAGAAGCCTGCGGCGAGCAAATCCAGGCGAAAACCGGCGCGCAAGGGCACAAAAACGGCCACGGATAAACCTGCGGGACAAAGCGCATGAAAACCCTGATTTTCAGAACCATCGCACCGACATTGACGGCCATCATGGTGGTGTTCTCCATATTCGTTTTGTTGCGCGGCCATAACGAGCCGGGTGGCGGATTTATAGGGGGTTTGATTGCCGCTTCGGCCATCGCAATTTACGGGATTGCAGTGGGGGTGAGCGAAGTGCGCAAAGCCCTTCTTGTGGATCCCATTTCAATGGCCGGTTTTGGCGTGTTTATTGCGGCTCTGTCCGGGCTTTTGTCCCTTGGTCAATCTGTTCCCTATCTCACCGGGCTGTGGGGATATATTTCCATCGGCGCGACCAAGATTACCATATCCACGCCCATGGTTTTTGATATCGGCGTTTATTTTGCAGTGGTGGGGACAATTTCAGCTGTTGCTCTGGCACTGGAAGAAGGGGAGGCAGACAAATGACCGAAATGTTGATGGCGCCTTTTATCGGGATGTTCTTTGCAAGCGCTGTTTACCTTATCCTTTCCAAGTCGGTTATTCGCATGCTTTTGGGAATTACGATTTTGGGGAACGGGGTAAACCTGCTGATTTTCACCATGGGCCGGGTGACGCGCGAAATTCCGCCCATTGTTCCGGCCGGTTTGAAACAGCCGGTTGGCGATATTGCCAACCCGTTGCCCCAGGCGCTTATTCTGACCGCCATCGTCATCGGCTTTGCTCTTTTTACGTTCCTCCTGGTTCTGGGCTATCGCGCCTATCAGGAACTGGATGCGGACAATACCGACAATATGCGGCTTGCCGAACCGGCCAATCCCCCACAACCGCCACTGAACTATTAGGTCATAATTTATGGAATCGAGTTACGAAACAGCATTAGAGTTGGATCTGCCCCGGGCCATGCTGGAGCGGGCGACGAGTGCTGGAGAATGGAACCTTATTCTGCCCGTGGTGATTGCGCTGATGGCCGGCGCGCTGCTGGCAATGATCCGCCATTCGCGCGGCTCTCAGGTCGGCTTTTCCGTGTTGGCGGTATTGGCCATTATTGCCGTGGAACTGGATTTGTTTTTTCAGGTTCTGGAATTGGGTCCGGTTGCCATGACCATGGGCAATTGGCTGCCCCCGTTTGGCATCAGTTTTGTTGCCGATACCATGAGTGTTTCTTTTGCTCTGGCAGCCTCTTTGGTCACGCTGGTTGTACTGATATATTTCCAGGCCGAGATTGTCCCCCGAGAAGTGCGTCACGGCTTTTACCCCCTTGTTTTACTGTTGCTTGCCGGTGTTACCGGCGCTTTCCTCACCGGAGACCTGTTCAACCTTTATGTTTGGTTTGAGGTGATGCTGATTGCATCTTTTGGACTGCTCATCATTGGTGGCCGAAAAATGCAACTGGATGCCGCCATTAAATATGGCTTTCTGAATTTCCTAGCCACCACGTTTTTCCTTGTCGGTCTGGGCTACATGTATGGTTTGATCGGCACCCTTAATATGGCCGATATCGCCCTTGTTGCTGGACAGGCAGACCCTGCGCCCATGACGGCGGTTGCGGCGCTGTTCCTTTTGGCCTTTGGCATGAAGGCCGCGGCATTTCCGGTCAACGCCTGGTTGCCTGCATCCTATCATACCCCCGATGCTGCGGTTTCCGCCCTGTTCGGAGGGCTGCTGACCAAAGTTGGCGTTTATGCGCTATTGCGGATTATGGTTGCACTGATGCCCGCCTCAAGGGAGTTGTTCGATCCGTTGCTGACCGGTATTGCGGTATTGACCCTGATTCTTGCCCCCATGGGGGCCATTGCTCAAACCAACCTGCGCCGCGCAATCGGCTTTCTCGTAATCGGGGGGATTGGCGCGGTCTTTGCAGGCATCTCGGTTCCCAATGTTTTGGGGATTGCCGGGGCGGTGTTTTATGCTTTCCATTCGATGCTGACGATGAGCGCATTCTATCTGGTGGCAGGCCTCGTTGAGCGGGTGACTCAGGCTACCGATACCAGACACATGGGGGGCGTTTATGCGGCAAATTCGCTAATTTCCATTCTGTTTATCGTTTTGGTTTTTGCCGCCGCAGGTCTGCCGCCTTTCCTTGGTTTCTGGCCTAAAATGCTCATTGTTGAAGCAACAATTTCCCAACAGGACTGGATTTTGATGAGTGCGGTTTTGATCAACTCGCTGCTGACATCCATCGCCGGGAGTCGTTTATGGGCGCATATTTTTTGGCGTCCCGGCAGAGACGGTGCCAATTCCGAAGTGCCAAACGATCACCTTCGGGAGTTGAACTCGACGGAAAAACGCATGGCCTTGAGCGCCGTGTGTGTACTTGTAGGGTTTATCGTGATTTTGGGGCTTTTGCCCAATCTTTTGTTCAACGCCGCCAATTTTTCGGCGATGGACCTGTTAAACCCGCAAAGCTATATTACCTCCACAGGAATTGAAACGGGTACAAGTCTAACGGGAGAAACCCAATGAACCGGGCCGCACTTGCCAGCGTACTTGCTCTTATATGGGCTTCCATTACCGGAAATTTTTCGCTGCCAAACCTGATACTTGGCGGTGCCATCAGTTTGCTGGCTCTCTGGCTCGTTCGCAAAGACGTTTCTTCCCCGCACTATTTTCGCAAATTTCGGCTGGCCGGCTCCCTGACGCTGCTGTTTTTTTATGAACTGTTGTTGAGTGCCTCGCGTGTGGCAATTCTGGTACTGTCACCAAACCTGAAAGAAAAGTTGCAGCCGGGCATAATTGCGTTTCCCCTGACGGCAAAAAGTGATGTGGAAATCACTCTTTTGGCCAATCTGATAACGCTGACACCGGGCACGCTGAGCGTTGATGTTTCCCCGGACAAAAAAAAGCTCTACGTTCATGCACTTTCTGTTCCGGATAAACAGGCCCTGATTGACGATATTGCCAAAGGTTTTGAAGCCAAAATAATTGAGGTGTTTGAATGAGCGGTTCAGAGTTTTTACAGTGGGCCGCAACCATATCGCTTGGATTGCTGACCTTTGCATTTCTTTTGACAATCATTCGGATCTTACGGGGTCCCACGCTCCCGGATCGGGTGCTGGCCCTTGATATGCTCGTTTCGATCGGCATTGCCTATATTGCGGTTGTCGCAATTAAAACTGATTTTTCATTATATCTGGATGTTGCGATCGCGCTGGGGCTGGTTGGATTTTTGGCAACTGTGGCCTTTGCCCGATATGTCCAGCATCGCGGGCTTAAACGCTTGGACGAAGCCCCCAGCGGCAAGGAAGCGCAAAAATGATCTATGAAATAGCTGCCTATATTGCCGGGGTGTTTTTATTGATTGGCGCACTGTTCAGTGTCGTTGCCGCCATAGGTATCGTGCGGTTGCCCGACCTTTATACGCGCATGCACTCCGCCTCTAAAGTTGGTACAATGGGAGCCGGCCTGAGTTTTCTGGCGATTGCAACAATTGCATTCGACGGGCCGTTGATTTTACGTGCAATTGTCGGCTTTACATTTTTGATTCTAACGGCCCCCGTTTCCGCTCATCTGCTTGCGCGTGCCGCCTGTCTGGCCGGATATAAACCCGATAATCTGACAGAATTGAATGATTTTGCCAAAGATCAGTAAAAGTATTTTACGCGCTTTATTTGGCAAATAAAAATTTAAAAATTAAAGCAAACCTTCGTCAAAATTAATCCAGAAAGTTATGTTGATTTGCCCCTATTAAAGGCCTAGTAAATCCATTGCGAAAAGCGTTGCGATTTTTATGGCGCGCGATCTAATTAACAAGGAATATCCCATGAGTGAGCAGGCTGAATTGAAGTCTGATAGTGACCAGAATTTGGTGGAAATAAGCGCGGACATCGTATGTGCCTATATCAGTCACAATGATATAGGTCCTGAGGATCTGCCAAAGTTGATTTCTGACGTGCACACGACGTTGCAGACGCTTAAATCAGACAACACCGCTGGAACCAAGGTTGATCTCAAACCTGCTGTTTCAGTCAAAAAATCTCTAACTCCAGATTATATTGTGTGTCTGGAAGACGGTAAGAAATTCAAATCCCTGAAACGTCACATCCGCACACACTATGACCTTTCCCCCGAAGAATATCGCGAAAAATGGGGATTGCCAGCCAATTACCCGATGGTGGCCCCCAGTTATTCAAAGGTGCGTTCGCGTTTGGCACGGGCAAATGGTCTGGGGAAAAAAACTGACTGACATCATTGACTGTTACTGAATAAGGGTATCTCAAAATTGTCAGGGAATGTCTTTTGGGCGATGTATTCCACATCCCGTTCGGCTCACTTTCATGTCCATGTTGCCGGGATGTTTTCCCCGGTATGGCAGGCTGATTTGTCGGGCAAATGATATCATCTGAACACAGGATGAGATGCCAGATTTGAGTTTGCCAAAATCTGAAACAGTTCAAAAACGGCTACCCGTAAAGGCAGCCGTTTCTTTTTTGGGGAGTGCAATTTATCCCCGTGACCAAAAATGCGAATAGGAATAGTATCCTATTTTCATGGAAGGTCACACTATGCACCAGATTGATATTGTTGCCACGCAGGCAACCTCGCAAGCAAAAGAAAGTTCACGGGCAAAACGCGCTGTTACCAGCGCCGACAGGCTGGGGGATTTCAAGGCCTCTACCCTTGTGCGGATTATCGCCTCTGCCCATGAGTTGGAGGTGAGTGAACTTTTTCATCACTCCAGAAGTCGTGCCCCCATCGCCGCCACCAGACAATTGGCCATGTATATGATGCACGTGGTACTTGGCCGCAGCTTAACGGATGTTGGCAGGTTTTATGGCCGGGACAGAACAACGGTTGCTTATGCATGCATGCGGGTGGAAGATATGCGAGATGATTTGGACTTTGATGCCCGCATATGCGAATTGGAACAGCTTTATGAAAATACCATTGCAAAGATACTGACCGCACAAAATCAATTTTCCGGGGAATCTGAAACTTGAGCACAAAGGTGAATAACAGGCGGCGGTTTCGTTTTGTTCAGGCAGTTTTGGGCACTCAAAAGGCCCCCCTTCAGGCCAACAATGAATATCGTGTACAAAAGGGTTCCCGATTTATCAGCCTGCCCCACAGCGAAGTTGAGCAGTTGGTTTCCGATGGCATTTTAAGGATTGATGAGGGGGGATGTTTTGCCTCGCCCCTGGCCCCTCAATGGGTAAAACGCGGTTTGCTGGAGGAGGGGGCATTTGCAGACCAGCACCGCACGATTATATCACAGGCAAATGGCACCCGATTAAATGCGCTGGAGGGGCCTGTTGCTCAATTGGGTACGTCAAAAAAAGGCGCTGATGCCTTTTTGCAAAAGCACCATGTTCTGGCCGCCAACAAAATACATGCTTTGGTGCAGCGCGCACAAATGCTTCAACGAACCACAATGTCCTATGATCCCACCCGAACCGGCTCCAGCAGTGCCAAGCATGGCCCCGGACCGGAACTGGGGGATAGCGCATTGGATGCCCGGCAAAAACTCAATGCCTGTCTGCAGGACATGCCTGAAGATTGTGGGTTTGTCGTGCTGGATGTTTGCGGGTTTCAAAAAGGCTTACAGCTGATTGAAACGGAAAGGAAGTGGCCCCGCCGAAGCGCCAAGCTGATATTGCGGGTTGGGCTTGAGCAGGCCGCAAAGCACTTTGGTTTGAGTGCCTGTGCTTCAGGGGCGCCACCAAACAGGCCTCAATTCTGGATGCAAAAAGGGGCGCGTGCCGGGTTTTTGCAAAAATCCTGAATGACTTTCCCAAAGGTATTTTTAACGGGCGCCCATATCTGCACCTACATAGTCCGGCATTTATAATTGCGCGCGCGCCTCACTTTTAATTCGTTCAACCATGGATGCCAGCCCGTTGGAGCGTTGCGTGGTCAGGTGTTCGCGCAAACCCAGTTCGTCAAACATTTTCAGCGCATCATTATCAACAATCCAGCGGGCACTTTGCCCGCTGCAAAAAGCCAGAAGAATCGCCACAAGCCCTTTAACGATCATGGCATCTGAATCCCCCGAATAGGTAATATGTGTTTGCCCGTCAATGTCTTCATATGTCGAACTCAACCAGACCCGGGACACACAGCCATTGACTTTATTGGCCTCTGTTCGATTTTGCTCTTCAAACGGTGCCAGCGTGCCCCCAAGCTCAATCAGATATTTATAGCGGTCTTCCCAATCATCCAGAAATTGAAAATTGTCGCGTATTTCGAGAAATTCTTGCTTCATGTTCAAATTTTGCTTCATGTTTACTGGCAAAGTTTAAGCCAGTTTTTTGTCGCATTCTATAAGAAAAAGAAAAAATGTGGAGCCGTAGGGCGGGGCAGCGCACCTACGGCTCAGGCAAGGATTGCCCTCTTTGTGGAATTGGGGAACAAGTCGGGCAACCCCTGAAGTTGTTTCTTATCCGGACCTGTCCAGACGCGCACGCGGTATTGGCGCAATCAGAGCGGGGGAAGAAGGAATGGTGCCGGTATGTATGAGGGCATTGTCCCCTGTCTGGCCGTGCTCCAGAAAATTACCGACCGCATTTACCCCCGCAGATACGGCCATACTGGTTCCAAAACATTCAATGCTTGTACATTTGCGGGCGTCCGTTTGCTCGAGCAGCATCTGTTGGCCCCTGTCGACAGCTTGAGTTGAAATCGAAGAAACCGATTCCCGATAGTCGAACTGCGGTCCCACCACCACAAAGGCAACGCATAACCAGAAAATGGATTTTATAATCGGCATGACTTACTTTCAAACGCTTGCGACTGGTGCAGGACCAAAGAAATTTGAAACAGTTCTAATCTCAAGGTTTTAAACTGCATTTTAAATAACTGCTAAAATTTTATCGACTTGCATATTTCTCCGCCACTTGGATTTGGCAACTTTCTGTTTACTCTAACCTTAAAAACAGGGTCAAAATGACCCGATGACGCCTCCATTTCGTTGATTTGAGGAAAACGCTTAAGGGTGTTTTAGGGGGTGAAGCGGAAAGTGCACCCAAGCGCTCAGATGCGCCTTGGGAGTTTAGTCAAGTAATGCGTAAAAATTCATCGCCAAATCATATATCTGATGATGCTCAGAATGAAATTGGCCATTCAATCAAGGATGAAGAAGCCCGGACCATGCAGCGTATGGGCTTGCGTCTCACGCAGATGTTGGTTTTCAAAAATGCAATTGCAATGGCCTTTGCCACGGCATTGTTTTTGCCCTTCTCCATATATGCCTATTTGATGGGAGAAACCGTTCCCCTTATATTAAGCGCAATCGTGTTTGGTGTAAGCCTGATAAGTGTTGTTTCCGGCCTGAAAAGCAAAAACACTGTTCATCCAAAAAACCGATTGATTTTTGAACTGGCGGGATTGGTGGCAGGCGGCTTGGTTCTTACGATTGCTGACCCGGCCTGGATTGATCCCGGACTGGCGATTTTGCTGTTGATACCCGTGCATATGGTTTTTGCCCGCTCACAATTTGGCAGTGGGAATTTTCATTTTGTCATGTTGTTTTTGACCCTGTTCAGCGGATTGTTTATTGGCGGGATCATCCCCAACCTGTTGGCCGGGGGCACAATCATAGAATGGACGGGCGCTGCATTTTTCCTGACTATTGTTTTTCTTCAGCTTTATGCCGCACACCGCCTGAATCAGTTTGGACAGGACAGGAGCAAGGCACATAATGACGCCGTTCGCCATCTTGCCGAAAAAATGGGCGATGGCTATGTCAGTTTTTCTGTTGAGGGGAAAGTGCAATTTGTTTCCGATCTCACCCATGACCTTCTTGGCACCAGCCGGTTTGACCTGAGTGGACAGGGACTGGTGGACCGCGTGCATATTCTGGATCGCCCTCGCTTCCTCAAAGGGCTATCAGACGCAGTTCACACCAACAGCACCAAAATAATTGAGGCAAGAATACGCAAGGACAATGCAGAGCTTTCCTCTGGTGTTCCCCAATATTTGTGGATTGAAGTGTATTTTTCGCCCCTCGTTGACTTAAACCCGCATAAGGAAAAATGGCGGGTCATCGCCCTGCTGCGCGATATATCAATGCGCAAGGAGCGTGAGTTTGAGCTTATTGAAGCCAGGAAAAATGCGGAACTTGCCACTAAAACCAAATCAGGTTTTCTCGCCACCATCGGGCATGAACTACGCACGCCGCTAAACGCCATTGTGGGCTTTTCCGAAATGATGAGCAACGGTATCGGGGGGAAACTGGAGCCGGCCCATGTGGAGTATACCAAGCTGATATTCCAGAGTGGGCACCATCTGCTTGATGTGGTGAACATGCTTCTGGATATGTCCAAAATCGAGGCGGGAAAATTTGAACTGCAATTAACAAGTTTTGAGCCATGCGACCTTGTGCGCCCCTGCATGCAAATGATTGAAGCAAGTGCGGCGGATAAGCGGGTAAGGCTGGTTGCCGACCTGCAACAAAATCTGCCCTCACTTACCGGAGATGAACGGGCCTGCCGTCAGATACTGATAAATCTTTTGTCCAATGCCGTAAAATTCTCCGAACCGGGAAGCGAAGTTCAGGTTCGGGTAAAAAGGCAGGGGCAGCGTTTGAGCATCAGTGTAAGCGATACCGGCATCGGTATGTCCCGTGAAGCCATCGCACGGGCCGGGGAAGCATTTTTTCAGGCCAATGACGGGCTTGCGCGTCAATATGAAGGCACAGGTCTTGGCCTTTCCATTGTAAAAGGTTTGGTCGAATTGCACGAGGGGTCGATTAAAATTGATTCTGAATTGGGAAAAGGCACCAAAATCAGTGTGCTTCTGCCAATTCATGGTCCGCAGTCAAAATTTGTCGAGCCTGAAATCATTACACCTTTGCTTCCCAAAACCAACACATCACAACCCGGCCCATGGTCAGAACAAAAAAGAGTTGCCCAATGATAAATCCAACAATGCCAAGTCCTCCTGAAAATCTGGGCCGGTCTGTTCTTATGGGTTTTTCACAGATTGTTGGATGGGGCTGGGCCGCCTTTATGACAGCACCCAGGCAAAATCTTGGATTTGGTGTGCTGGGAATTGCAATGGCTGTTTCGGCAAGCAATGCACTGTTCTGGCAGGAGACCGTTCATCCCGCACCATTGTTTGGCGCGCCGAAAAACATTGCGATGAACATTCAGGATACGGGAATAATTGACCCCGATATCGTCCCTCCCCACCCGTTGGAGATGGCCGTAAGGCGAGCAAGCGAGGGGCGCACCAATGTGCAGGTTCAACCTGTAATTCCCGTGGCGCAACCTGCGGTTTTGCGCGGCAGTGATGTTGACAAGGTGAGCAACGAAATGTTGGCGCAAGCCCAAGAGGTCTTGAAATCGTTGGGCATGTTCTCCGGCAAAATTGACGGGTTTTATGGTCCCTTGACGGCTCAGGCTATTCGCGCCTTTGAAGAAAAGAACGGACTACCCGCCAAAGGTGCCATGACGCCAGAGGTTATCTCCTCAATCATCAATGCACCTGCGGGCACACAACAAGATATGCCGGGCAATGCAGCCCTTGCTGAACAGGCGCGCCCGATCAGTGGCTCTGCCCAAATCAACAATGCGCCCATGGCTTCACGCAACACGTTTGATACAGCATCCGCCTCCGTAATACTGGATGATATAATCGCCAATATTCCATCAGGCCCCGCCAATGCCGCGCCAGAGGTTCCTCCAGCAATGCCCCCGGCAATAGCGCCGGTGACAACACGTCAGGTTGCATCAGGTAGTGTATCAGGCCCGGCCGCTGTTGAAACCCCCATAGCGCCCCTCAATCCGCAGATTGATGCGGCTCTGATTGAAAAAATTCAGTTCGGGTTGGCAAAATTGGGTTTCTATAACAGTTCGGTGGACGGAATTGCGGGGGAAACAACGGCCAAGGCAATTCGGGAGTTCGAAAACTTTTTAAGCTACCCCATGACCGGCGAAGTGAATGAAAATGTTCTGCTCTGGTTGCAGGAGGCCGGGGCGTTCGCCTAGAGGATAAGGAATTTCAGGTGTGACTTCAATTCGGGCAGAAATCTGGTGCAGCGCATTCGTGCGGCGGCATAACGATGCTGGCCGGATTTGTGTTGTTGCAAAAAAAGGGGATCCCATCGCCGGACAGGTGTGGGTTGAAGTGGACCATTTAGACGGCACCGGCTCCCTGTTCGCCCAGGCACCGGGCGCGATGGTGCCAGACACTGCCCGGGATTGGGTTTTTCAAAATCATTTGAACCGGGTGCAAAATGAAAAAATCCGGGAGCGGTTAAAACGCGAAGAAAATTTTGATCCTGATTTTTGGTTGTTGGTGGTTGAAGATCAAGCAGGGGAGCACGGCTTAACCCTGGTTAAACCGCCCCCAATCAATGCGCATTTTCTTTAGCTTGCCCGTCTTGCCCCAATCCGCTCCAACGCATCCACTGCCTGCGTAATGACAGGATCGTTTGAAACCAGACGTGCCGACGCGGGGCTGCGTTTTGTTTCTTGCGTGAAGGGGCGGTATTGTGGTTTGGCAAGATCCAGCAGATTTACTTCGTCTCTCCACGCACTGAGCAAAAATGCCATGGCATCGGCACTGATGTTCTGGAACATGCTGGCAAAAGTGCCAAGGGTTTGTGACCGGTCTTCTTCTTCGTGGGATGTGGCATGGATTATGACCTTAAGGCCATCCTGGGAAGTCATACCGAAAGCGCGCAATACAACAAATAACGCTGCACCGCTCACATCATGGGCGATTTGCCCGCAGCGCACTTCATCCATTCCGGTAATCTGGGTCAGGAGGCGTGTGACTTCGGGGCGACGATTTTCCATGAACAGTTTCATCAGCGCACGGGCCAGATCACCCTTTGCCAGCGATATTTGTTCAATGGTGCGTTTTATGGGGGCATCTGGCGTCTTGCGTAATGAAAATGCGTTAATGACCTGTAGACGGTCCATTTCTTCAAGGTCAAAGAAAGCCGGGGCCAGAAGCGCGGTATCAAAGTCTTTCCGCTTGGCCAAAGATTGTGCAACCTTGTGATCCATTTGCGCTGAACGCGCCAGAGCGTTCAGGTAGGGACCTCTTGGTCTGATGGTTGAGTTGGCCGCCAGTGCCCGATAAACCCGGCGTGAATTCAGTTGGAACAGTTTTGCCAGCGCAATATTTGAAATGTCCGTTCGGCTGGCCAGAACAGCGCACACCTTGGTGTCGGCTGTGGAAATGATGCCAATCATTGTTTCTTCTGAAATGGTGGGCGCTTCGCTCAGATAGGCGTGCAAATCTTCCCCGATATTGGCAACCACCAATTGCTCCAGTTTGGGGGAAAGGAAGGCAGAGCGCCCAAGAGTGGAAGCTGCCTTAATTCTTGCAATAACATCTGCGGTGGGAAACAGGCGTTCCGCCAACACTTCAAATTGTTCAACCTCAAGTTCATGGGGTTTGCCGCGTCTGGCAAAAGCATCACACGCCGCCACCAGCAAAGTATTGGCGCGATCCACGCCCCCGGTTTCGATTAAAAGTTGGAAAGTTTCGTATGGTTGAAAGCCGATCATCTGCAAATACACGCGCGTTCTGGAGAAAATATGATTGGCCCTACTATTTATCCCAATTCGTTAGCAGACTGTTAACCTTGACTAACTTTTAATGAAAAAAGCTGATTTGAATAAGATTTTGTCAACTATTTATCCCTCTGAGCCAAAAACCAAGCCAAAACCATGATCAAAGCGAATATCGTCGCCGCAAAATCGCAGAGAATGTTTGTCCTTGGGATATGCCTTGCGCTGGCGGCCTGTTCCCAAACTGGGGACTTCGGACGGGTTCGCGATGCGCCCGCAAGTATGTTTGATCCGCGCCCGGGCCAGGACAGGCAGGGGAATTTTGAAATTGTCCAGACCGATGAAGAAAAACAGATGCAGCGTTCCATGCAACGTTTTGTTTCAACGATAAATGCAGATTCATGGATCAGCAAAATCAGGCTGTCCGCCAATGCCCTTCAGGGTCAATACCCCCATGAAAGCGATTATTTCAAATGGTTGCGGGTTCAGCCATTTGCTTCAACTGCGGGTCGATATAATCGACTTTTGGATGAGGTGCAGGCTGACATTATGACACTGCCAGCCACCTTTGCAGCAATTTGTGCCGTACAAAATACGGACCGCCGACGCGCAATCGCCGCCGGTTCCGTGGGAACAACAGGGGGGCAGACCATGGAAGGCCTTGATATGCGCCGCGCGGCCAACAATACGCAGATTTCAAGGTTCGTTGCCGCCATCGGCTTTCGCTACGATTCCTACTCCCATGCCCTGGAACAGCTTTTAGTGGAAACCCCCCACGCCAACGCCCGCCAAGTCGATGACAAGTTAAACACACTTGCCATTCAGGTGCAGGCGGCTGAGGCAAATCAGTTTTGCTGAGGAAAGAAAGATACTGAAATAGCGCAGAAGACCGGAATGCAGAAGGCTGGCATCATGCTGGCATCATGAATGGGTGCACATAACCTGTTCTAGTGCTCTTTCATAGCGCGCCCGCATCGCTGAATGGGGTGGGGCAAGCCGAATGACGACAAAAACATCATCAATTTCAGCCTCTACAATCAACAGTCCCTCCGCGATATCAAGTTGCTGGCTGGCCAGAAGTTTTGTCTGTTCGGGGTTGAAAATGCCAAGCTGCAAGATCTGCGCGACCCCTGAGCGATTGGTTGTGCCATATACCGCCCGGCCAAGCGCATCAAACACAGAAACGGACCAGAAACCGTCAGGTAAACGTGCGTTCACAACGCCCACCCCTTTTGACAGGTCTAAACGGCACACCCCATAAACGAGTTCGGGGTCAAGATGAAGATCGTTTTCGGACTGGCCCGAAATTTCTTCGAGTACAACAACTTTTTCAACATTGTCATATTGAGATATGCGGGTCCAGATATTGGTTTGCGCCAGTGTTGGCAGGGTTAGAATAACCACCAGATGAACAATCACCCCAAGACCAATTCCCGCCATAACCCAGAAAAGCGTTCTAAGCATCAGCACCGCTCCAGAAAAATGGAAGGCAAGGAGTTGGAAAGGGAGGACAGTCCGGAAAAAACAGAAGAATCATAAAGAGTTAAAACCAAAACCATTTGGCCCTCTGCCGCTGTTTCCAGCCAGTTTGAAGCGGAAAGGGAAGGGCCGACATGCAAGGCAAACGAGCCGTCACTCGCCCGGTTCACCTGATCGCCGCGCAATGTCATTGGCCCGCTCTCCCGGGTAACGGACGCTCCCCTGTCATTGACCGCCGCCAGGGTCCAAAATGAAGTTTCAGGCGTTGTACCGTCTATTCTATAGTTGCATTGCGCCAGAATATCCCTGCCGTCACTATCCTGTTTTGCCACAAATTTGATGCCCTCGGCGCGGGACAATTCCAGATTTGCATTGCGCGAGATATAGGCCCGCGTATAGGGATCGGGCTGGGGGGAGCCAACATCTGACCATGCAATCCAAGGGCCAACCTGCAATGTGCCAAACAGCTGACCTTTTTCCAGCGCCCAATAGCTCAGCCCGAAACCAACGGAAAGTGAAATCACAAAAAACAGTATAAAATGAGCGAGTGTGCGCAAAGCCTATTGCTCCACTTGCAGGTTTTGGGCAACAGGACCAAAAATTTCATCCCCCGGAATTTCTGCAATACCGGATTGCTGATCCAGCAAGGCTTCAGAAATTACACTATTTAACTGCAACAGCTTTTGCGCCGCCATTGCTGTCAGGCTCGGAGGGCGTAACAGTTCAAGGGACTGCTCGTTTTCTGTTTCCTCGCCGCGATCAAACTGGCGCGGCGTAAAATCCACGCCAAAAAGAGGTTTGATCTCAATATTGGTATGGGCAAACTCCATAAATTTCTGCCAGATCATGGCCGGCAGGCGCCCGCCGGTGAGACGTCGGGTTGGGCGGTAATTGTCATTCCCCATCCAGACCGCTGCCACATAGTTTCCGGTATATCCGGCGAACCAGGCATCGCGATAAGACTGGGTTGTGCCGGTCTTCCCCGCAGCGGGCACCCCTTCAACATTTGCCCGCCGCCCGGTTCCAGATGTCACAACATTGCGTAACATCGCATTGATATATCCGGCGGTTTTTTCGCTTATCAAGCGTTCGCGGGGTAAATCTGAATCATGTTCATAAACCGTTTCGCCCCGTAAAGATGTAATGCTGGATATGCCCTGCGCTGTGGATTTGAGGCCCCCGTTTGCAAATACCGCATAGGCGGAAGTCATATCCACAACACTGACCGAGGCAACGCCAAGCGCCAGCGATCGGGTGACAGGAAAATCACTGGTGATACCAAGGGTGTGGGCCATGTCAGCGATAGGGCCCCGTCCGGTGCGAACCGAAAGCGTTACCGGAACGGTATTGATTGAGCGGGTAAGTGCATTCATCAGTGTCACATTTCCCGCATAGGAGCGGTTGTAATTTTTGGGACACCAGTTTCCGATACATACGGGCCCATCCCGAATAACGGTGCTGGGCGTATAATCAAACATTTCAAATGCGGTGGCATAAACAAAAGGCTTGAAGGATGAACCGGGCTGGCGGGCAGAACCGGTGGCACGATTGAACTGACTTTTCCCATAGTCCAGTCCCCCAACCATGGCGCGCACTTCCCCGCTTGGCTCCATAACAACAATCGCGGCTTCATCCACATCATAAGCGGCCCCGTTTTCCCGAATGATGGAGGAGACGGCCTGTTCCGCATAGGACTGTAAAACCGGATCAATGGTTGTGCGCACAATGAAGCCGATTTCATCGGAGTCGGCCACGCGCCGTTTGACCTCCTCAAAGGCCCAGTCCAGAAAATAATTGGGGGATTCTATCTCGTCAAATCGCTCAACGTGCCGGGCGGGAAGACGCCGAGCGGCAGTAACCTGCCCCTCGCTCATGTAACCGGCCTGCACCATGTTGGTTAAAACCTCATTGGCCCTGCCCCGGGCCGCCGCCAAATCAATATGGGGGGCATATCGCGAAGGTGCCTTGAAAAGCCCCCCCAGCATGGCGGCCTCCGCAAGGTTCAAATCCACAACAGATTTATCGAAATAATATTCAGTGGCGGCGGCAACTCCAAAATTCCCACCCCCCATATATGCCCGGTCAAAATAGAGTTTGAGGATTTCATCCTTGGTATAATGGGCTTCCAGCCAAAGCGCCAAAAATGCTTCCGTAATTTTTCTTTCCAGCGTTTGTTCGGAGGACAAAAACAGATTTTTGGCTAACTGCTGCGTGATGGATGACCCTCCCTCAACAACGGATTGCGCCTGCACATTGGACAGAAGCGCGCGAAGCGTACCCAAAACATCAATGCCAAAATGATTGTAAAAACGGCGATCCTCGGTGGCCAAAGTTGCCTTGATCAGATTGTCGGGCAGCTGCGACAGTTCAAATGAATCATCGGTTCGAATGCCGCGTCTGCCAATTTCATTTCCAAATTTATCCAGAAAAACAACTGAATAGTCGTCGACTTTGTTAAATTCCCCAAGTGCGGTGGCCTGAAACGCAGAGAGCGCCAAAGCCGTCATCAAAACCAGCCCGATGGCCAGAAAATTGAACGCGTCCGAAATAATCTCAACCAGCCAGCGGCGAATACCATAAACATGGAATACGGACATTGCGTCCTGAAATCTGGTATAGCCGTTTCCCAGAGACTGGAAAAAATCATACAGGGATGAATCAATCCACGCATCCGCTTCCAGAAGCGGTGTTTCTTTTTTCCGTTTTTGCTTGGTATAAAACGGGTCCTGCAAAACCTGATCCTAGGGGTTGATGGTTGTCCACATGCAAAGTGATTTGATGTGCACTTTCTAGTTTCATAAAAACAATTACAAGCGCCAAACGCAAAATATGCTTACCTTTTGGGCGCAATCAAGGCTAAAGGGCCTGGGAAATCAAAATTTGAATAGGAAAAAACGGACCCGCCAATGCCATTTTGGGAAGAAAAATCTTTGGATGAAATGACAGAGCTGGAATGGGAAGCCCTGTGCGATGGTTGCGGCAGATGCTGTTTAATCAAGTTGGAAGATGAAGACACCGCAGAAGTCTTTAATTCGGACGTGCGCTGCAAGCTGCTCGATACCAACACATGCCAGTGTGTGGACTATGCAAACCGCAAGGCCAGAGTTCCCGATTGCATAAAGCTCACGCCGGAAAATGTACGCACCATTTCATGGATTCCCGCTTCTTGTGCCTATCGGCGACTGGCGGAGGGCAGGGGGCTTGCCTGGTGGCATCCCCTGATTTCACATGATATGAATACAGTTGTGCAGGCCGGAATCTCGGTGCAGGGGCGCACTGTTGCCGAGGAGGATGTTGCGCCGGGCGAATGGGAAAACCATGCGGTGGACTGGCCTGATTTTGAGCCGAAAGACTGATTTTTGTAAATTATTCAGACAAGTTATCCCCGCGTCACGCCGCCGGGCTATACTTCAGGCATAATCACATAATTGGGTCAAACGGCAACGCCCTGACCCTGTTCGCACCTGAAATCAACGCCAGCCCAAGAGACGCATTTGTCGCAACAAACAATACCGGACTGGCGCGCTATAAAAGCCGATTATCTGGCGCATCAGCTCAGTATCGTTGACATTTGTCTGAAACACGGCATTTCGCAATCCGCGTTGATGCGGCGGCGGTTGGCAGAGAACTGGCCCGGCAGGAACAAATCCAGAGCGCCGGGCAGAAAACAGCTTGTTTCGCGCATG
>WFOP01000104.1 GCA_015487985.1 Hyphomicrobiales bacterium | reverse complement strand
CGGTCAATATGATCCGGCGTGAACCGGAGAAATATGCACAGTTTGCAGGGGGAATGGCCGGCGGACCAAACAATCCTCTTGGGGCGCGGGCGCTATATTTATATCGTAATGGCCGTGATACGCTTTATCGCATTCATGGCACCAATCAGCCATGGACCATTGGCAGTGCGGTTTCAAATGGTTGTGTGGGGCTGATCAACGACCATGTCAAAGACCTTTATGACCGCGTTCCTGCGGGGACAAAAGTGATTGTGCTTTAGGTCGGCTTCAAGATGTTTTGATTGTTGCGCCTGTATGTGGCTGCAAGATAAGACCCCGGCACCTTTTGGGTGGCCGGGGTTTTTGTTTTGTTGTTCAGAACAGCCTAAAGCATATTGTGTTCAACCGTATTCATTCAAATGCTTTTTTGTCTTTGCATGTCTTTTATTCCAAAACCGGTATTACCCACGGGTCGAGCTTGAGGGCATGCTTTTGGCAGGCATGTTTTAGCGAACCAGATAGGAACTGACCGCGTTCCCCAGAAACCTTTCCAGTTTCGGGGTGTCCTGATTAACTGTTGAGCAATAGGAGGTGAAGTTTCTGTCGCGGCACAGTCTGACGGACACGCCTTCACCAACCGAAACGGAGGAAATCCTGTTATCCCAACCCAAAAGCGCCAGATCGCGGGCCGTGGCTCCGGCGGGAAGGCAGAAGGACGCACCGGAGAAATTTGTGCCGTCAAAGAAGCAGACTTCACCGTCTCCCCCCTGTTCGGTCGCAAATTTTGGCCCCTCAAAGGGGCCTTTTGCTGTTTGAGCGAAACTCAAATTGTCGATGGAAAGCCAGCCATCGGAATTGCTCAGTTGGCACCAGCGCAGGGAGCAACGCGAAACGATTACGGCCTGGCCCTGTGTAACGTCAATTGCGGTGCCGGGGTAATTTGTGCCGGGGCCGGAATGAAGTTCTCCCGATTTAAGGACAAGCGCGGATGTGCCGCTGCCGCTGTCGCTGGCAAGGGCAACGCCCGGAACAAAGCCCAGGGCCAGAAGCGCACCGGCGATTAAAGTTTTGAAAACCAGTCTGGACATCATCACGAAACATACTCCAAAGCAAATTTGAATTGGATAAGGTTAACCTGCAATTGCATGGGTTCCAAGGGGCAATTTTCCGGTTTTGGCTGATGTTGCATAAAATAACAAAAAGGCCACCCTTTTGGGGTGGCCTTTTGTTCGGATGGAAGCAATCTCTGATTACAGCCAGGTTTGATAGGATGAAACCTTGTTGTTGAGGGCATTGGGCAGACGCGCGATGTTTGTGTTATAGGCAGCGCATCGTCCGGAAAAGTTCCAGTTTTTGCACAATTGAACTTTGGCTCCACCAAATACGCGGATGGAGGAAATGGAGTTATTCCAGCCGGCCATGAGCGCATTGTTGCTGGTGCCGGGCGCAACGCAAAAGCTGGATCCGTTGTAATTCTGGTTGCGATAAAAGCAGACTTTTGGCGTAACGGGTGCCGGCGCGGGGGCAGCGCCTGAACCAACTGAAAAGGAAACCGAGGGGCCGCTGCGGGCGCCAAAGGTCATGGAGAAGTTTACCGAGGGGGTTGAGCGTATGTTGGGATTGGTGACTCCGCGCTGTGCAAGATAGTTTGCGCTGACCCAGCCATCCGGCCCTGAATGATCCACGTAGCACCAGCCACGCTGACATTCCCGGACCATTACATTTTCACCGGCATAAAGCGTATCGACTTTATTGTAGTTTACACCCGGACCGGTGCGGACATTGAGGGCGCTTTTGGCATAGGCGGGGGTATTGGCGGCGCTGGCGGCAACGGTTGCGCCAAATAATGCCACAAGTGTTGCGGATATGAGAATTGCAGTGGTTTTGATTTTTGATGTCATTTTGACGTTCCCTTTGATTGGAGTGGGTCGCGGGGAGAAACAGGAATCGCAATCCACATGGTGACGTCAGTCAAGCATTTTGCACATGAATGATTGCTGAACGAGAATTTGGGGCAATTCAATTTGCGCCGGACTTCGTTTGTTTATGGTGCTGAAAACTAAAACGCCGCCTCCGGTGAAGGAGGCGGCGTTCTGTGTCAGCCCCTTATTGGGCGCAAAATTATCGAATAATCCAGCGCTGGGTACTGTTGCTCTGGTTGTCACGGGTCACAACTGAATTGTCGTTACGTCCCTCATGGGCATCCAGATAACGGCCATTGCTCATTTGCTGGATGGTGTAGGTATCGGGGCCCACTTTTGTCAGCTTCCAACGTTGCGTGTTGTTGTTCTGGTTGTCACGGGTCACAACTGAATTGTCATTGCGTCCCTCATGGGCATCCAGATAGCGACCGTTACTTTGTTGCTGGATTGTAAAAACATCGCCGCCAAGAGGGGTGATAATCCAGGCCTGAGTGGCATTAAACTGCCGATCACGTGTTACAACTGAATTGTCGTTGCGTCCCTCATGGGCATCCAGATAGCGGCCATTGCTTTGTTGCTGAATGGTATATGTGCCATTCAGATTAACAGTTGCGGGGGGTGGGGCAGGTGGAAGTACTCCCACAAATACCCGAACTGAAGATGCCTGATTGTTGATATTGCCGTGCAGGTTGGAACGCGAATTGTTGTAGGTGCGGCAAATGCCGTTCATGTTCGTATTCCGGCATAGAGTTGTTTTGGCATTTCCATACAAACGTACCGAAGAAATTTCGTCGTTAAACGGCGCGCTCAGCGTGTTGTAGGTGCCCACTCCCACGCATCGTTCGGGGCCGGTAAAGTTTGCACCTGTGTAAAAACATGCCCGATCAGCTGCCGGAGCCGGGGGAGGGGCAGGCGGTGGTGG
>WFOP01000103.1 GCA_015487985.1 Hyphomicrobiales bacterium | reverse complement strand
GCGTTGCTCAAAACCATATTGGTAAAATCCTTTTGCAAAACCGCCAATGTGGAAAAGGTGGATGCAGGCCCCAAAGGGGCCGTTGTGACCTTGCGCAACAGCACTTTCCCCAATCCCGGGGCGCTGGTTAAGCTGGTGGCTGACCCGGCCATGGGGGTGCGTTTGAAGCCGGATCAGAAGCTGGTGTTTTCGCGCAACTGGCCCACGCCGGAACACCGTCTTAAGGGTACTGCATCTTTGATGTTGCGTTTGGCGCGCATGGCGTCGTAATTGAGGTAAATAAGTGACACATTGTTCTTTAGATAAGGATATTTTGTTGGAATAGAGTATTGGCCATGTTATTGCCCGATTTGATGAATTGAAGAACTCTTGGATATATTCCGGGAATTTGGGGCCGGGCGGTACTCAAAAAATAAGTGCAGGTAATTTTATGAACTACAAAAAATTGGTAATCGCAGGGTCTTTGGCCGCAAGCATGATGTTTTCTGCAGCTGGTTCTGTGTTTTCGCAGGAACAGGCACCGGCGACCGCGTCTGGTGGACAGGAAAACTGGCTCAAGGTGTGTGAACCTCTGGAAAGCGGCGGGGATGCCTGCATCATGCGGCAGGTGGTTGTGGCCAATAATCAGTTTTTGGGTTCTTTCTTGTTGCGGGATGATCCGGGACAGGAAAGCCGGTTGCTGGCAATCGCTGCAGTTCCCCTTGGTGTTTTGCTTCCCTTTGGCGTGACGTGGCAAATTGATGGTGCCCAGCCTGTGCGGGTGCCTTTTATGCTTTGTGACCCGCAGTCCTGTTCTACGCAACTGGTGATAAACGAGGCCTATGTGGATAGTTTGAAGCGGGGGGCGATACTGAAACTAACGGCCAAAAACCGGCAGAATCAGGATTTGGTTGTTGAAATCAATCTGGCTGGTTTTACCGCAGTTTATGAGGCGGAAAGTTCCATCACCTTTGATCAGTTCCGGCAGGAAGAATCAGGCGTTAATGCGCTTGAGCAGGTTTTGCAGGATCGTGCAGAGGAGTTGCGCCGCCAGCTTGGGGTCGAGGGTGACAATGCTGACTCCGCCGCAAATGGCGATGCTGCCAATCAATAGAACGGGTTTCTTTCAAAGCCGAATTTGAGAACTGGTTTTAGACGGGGGCGGGATTGCCCTTGTCTTCAGTTGGATCCCATGCCCATATAGAAAGCGTATTTTCGCAATGGGGAACATGATTTGAGCGCCCATATGCCGCCCGCGCGAAGGGCTTGAGCGGGAAGCATCCCAGATAATAATGATTTGAACAAAGTATCCACCATTGATGAGGTGCGGGTGATATCCCCGGCGCGGCGCCGGTTATAATCGGAAGCCACCTTGTTTGCCCATTTACTTGTTTCATCAGGGGGGCTTTGCCGTATGCAGGCAACAAGATCGCTGACATCCCGCAGGCTCAAATTTAATCCCTGTGCGCCAATCGGGGGGAAGGCGTGCCCTGATTCCCCCACCAGAACTATGCCCTCACGTCCCATGGTTTGAGCGTGGTGAGAGGAAAGGGGGAAAACGAACACACCGGTATCCAGCCTCAGGTCGCCAAACAGGTTTTGGCTTTTTTCCTGAAGAATATTCAATATCTCATCTGCTGTACGGCTTTTGACCCGTTCAAGAAGGTCTGCTCTGTCCACCCAAACGAGATTTGCCTTTAACCCGCCTGCGGGCACCAGCGTAAAAGGGCCATCGGGGTAATGATATTCAACCGATTCGCCGTTCAGCGGGCGTGTCAGGGTCAAATCGCAGACCAGGGCGGATTGTTTATGTATGGTTTGCTTAATGGAGATGCCTGCGGATTTGCGTACAAGCGATTTTTTGCCATCTGCGCCAATAATCAGGGGGGCAGATATGCTTGATCCGTCTGACAATTGAACATTCCAGTTTTGTGCGGATTTTGTCAGTCTGGTTGCGCTGGCGTTAATCTGATGCAGGTTTTGCTGGCTTTTTACCAGCGGTGCAAACTGGTTCATCAGGCTGGTATTGGCAAAGTTCCAGCCGAAGGCCGTTTCGCCGACCTCGGCGCTGTCAAACAGGGCTTCGGGTGCGCGGATCAGGCGATCCGTTGCATCTATGATGCGGATTTTTTCAAGGGGCACGCCGATTTTATCCGGGTCTTTGACCAGCCCCAGTTCCTGCATGATTTTAACACTGGGGGTCATCAGGGCGGACGTTCGGCTATCAGGGGGGGCAATCGGGGCCAGGTGGGCCACATGCAGTGC
>WFOP01000102.1 GCA_015487985.1 Hyphomicrobiales bacterium | reverse complement strand
CGGCATCGTCAGATGTGTATAAGAGACAGTGTTCATTCTGGCCGCTGTCGGCGTAGTTGCCGGATTTGTTGATGCCGTAGCGGGCGGCGGCGGCCTGATTGCGTTGCCTGCATTGCTTTCAGTGGGCATGTCTCCGATTGCCGCCCTGGCCACCAATAAATTGCAGGGGGCCGTGGGCACGGCGGTTGCCGCCTATACCTATTGGCGTGAAGGCCTGATAAAATTTTCTCAGTTGGCCCCCGCCATCGCCGCCACATTTGCTGGCGCCTATCTGGGGGCGGTGGTGGTAAAATCCATTGATACCAGTCTGCTCAATTCGCTGGTGCCGCTGGCTCTTATCGCCATAGCAGCATATTTTATGTTTGCGCCCAAGTTAAGCGACGCCGATAGGTTGGCCCGGCTGAATATTGTGGTTTTTGCGCCCCTGCTGGGGTTTGTCATCGGATTCTATGACGGGATATTCGGCCCCGGCACCGGCTCGTTCTTCACCATTGCTTTTGTTTCTTTGTTTGGTCTTGGTGTCGTGCGCGCCTCCGCCAATACCAAAATGCTCAATTTCACGTCCAATGTCGCGGCATTAGCGCTATTTATTCCGGCGGGAAACGTCGTCTGGAGCGCCGCTATTGCCATGGGAATTGGCCAGATGATTGGCGGCTATCTGGGGGCAAGGACGGGTATCAAATATGGTGCAAAATTCATCAAGCCGCTCGTGGTTGTGGTGTGCGTGGTGATGGCCCTTAGACTTCTTTGGTCGGGATAGGCGCAAAGACAGTCAAGGCGAACGCGCCACATGATGTCAAAACCTGTCAAAACGCGCATTCCCCGGGAGCTGCATCTTGGAATGGTATATCCACCGGCACCAGATAGCCCCGCTCAAAATGATGGCCCACAAAGGGCGGGCTTTGAATATTGGGGGTTGCAATACGCATCAGAAAACAGCCCCGATAGGTTTCTTTCCAGCCATCTTCATCATGATATTCAACCACCAGCGGAATTTGCGTGAAAGTGCTCCCCGCCGCCCCTTCAGAAACCGGCTTTCCCATCTTGAAACCGATATCGTTTATGGAGGTGAAGCCCTCTACAAAATCTTCAAAATTTGTCCCTTCGATCCGGTTGTTCCAATAGGCCCATGCCCGGGCAAATTCGCTGCGATTGAGCGCGTTGAAATAGGAGGTAACCAGTGATTGCGGTGTCGAACGGTTATCCAGATATGCCGGTTCGCTGGCGTTGGCTGGCAATAAAAAAAGGGAAAAAAGGACTGTAAGCAGGAAAATTGAAAGGCGGTGGATCAACATTTTCTTTCCGATCTGCGCATGAAAACTTCACTGGCTTTATCCAATAGCACACCGATACAAGAAAGGCGCGAACATTGCTGTTCGCGCCAATCTGAATTTTGACTTGAGTGTTTGGGTTTTTTTAGAAGCCCATGCCGCCATTCGGGCCGGCTTGACCGGCCTGAACACTAAACAATTTGGGTGTATGGTCTTCTTTAGAAGCCCATACCGCCCATGCCGCCCATACCACCCATGTCAGGTGCGCCGCCCATTGCAGCAGGAGCGTCATCCTTGGGCAGTTCAGCGATCATGGCTTCAGTGGTGATCAGCAGTGAGGCAACAGATGTTGCATCCTGCAAAGCGGTGCGAACCACTTTGACCGGATCAATAATGCCCATTTCGATCATGTCGCCATATTCGCCATCCGCAGCATTGTAGCCAAAGGTGGCTGTTTTGCCTTCAAGAACCTTGTTGACCACAACCGAACCTTCGTCGCCTGCGTTTTCGGTGATCTGGCGGATGGGAGCCTGAAGTGCACGGCGAACGATGTTGACCCCGGCTTCCTGATCCGCATTGGCGCCCTTGATGTTAAGAGCCGCAGCCGCACGAAGCAAGGCAACACCACCACCGGCAACAATGCCCTCTTCAACCGCAGCGCGGGTCGCGTTCAACGCATCTTCAACCCGGTCTTTGCGTTCTTTAACTTCAACTTCGGTTGCACCGCCAACTTTAATAACAGCGACACCGCCGGCGAGTTTTGCCAGACGTTCCTGAAGTTTTTCGCGGTCATAATCAGAGGTGGTTTCTTCAACCTGCGCCTTGATTTGCTCAACCCGGCCTGTGATATCTTCCTTGGAGCCGGCCCCATCAACAATGGTTGTGGTTTCCTTGGTGATATCAACACGCTTGGCGGTGCCCAGCATATCAATGGTTACGTTTTCGAGTTTGATGCCCAGTTCTTCAGAAATCACCTGACCACCGGTCAAAATGGCAATATCTTCCAACATGGCCTTGCGACGATCGCCAAATCCGGGCGCCTTTACAGCACAAACTTTAAGGCCGGCACGCAAGCGGTTTACAACCAGCGTGGCCAGAGCTTCGCCGTCAACATCTTCTGCGATAATGAGCAGTGGACGCTGGCTTTGAACAACGGATTCAAGAATTGGCAGCATGGCCTGAAGGTTGGACAGTTTCTTTTCGTGCAGAAGAATCAGCGGATCTTCCAGATCAGCCGTCATTTTTTCAGGATTGGTCACGAAGTATGGGGACAGGTAACCACGGTCAAACTGCATACCTTCAACAACTTCGGTTTCTGTTTCCAAAGACTTGGCTTCTTCAACAGTGATAACCCCTTCATTGCCAACACGTTGCATGGCATCGGCGATTTGCTCACCGATTGCGGATTCGCCGTTGGCGGAAATTGTACCAACCTGCGCAATTTCCGCTTCGGTTTTAACAATTTTTGTGGATTTCATCAGGCTGTCAACAACTTCGGTAACCGCCAGATCAACACCGCGTTTCAGATCCATCGGGTTCATGCCTGCCGCAACCGCTTTGATGCCTTCGTTGACAATGGACTGAGCCAGAACGGTGGCAGTTGTCGTGCCGTCACCGGCTATATCGTTGGTTTTGGAGGCCACGGTACGCACCATTTGCGCGCCCATGTTTTCAAACTTGTCTTCAAGTTCGATTTCTTTGGCAACGGTCACACCGTCTTTGGTGATCCGTGGTGCGCCAAAGCTCTTGTCAATAACAACATTACGACCCTTTGGGCCCAATGTTACTTTAACCGCATTGGCCAGAACGTTTACGCCACGCAACATTTTGTCGCGCGCTTCAGTGGAAAATTTTACTTCTTTAGCAGCCATTTGTAGCTCCTGAATTAAATTGGAAAAAAGGGGGATGAAGAAAAGCTGTTCGCTTAGCCTTCAATCACGCCCATGATGTCACTTTCTTTCATAATCAACAGGTCTTCGCCGTCGATTTTGATTTCAGTACCGGACCATTTGCCGAACAGAACCCGATCACCAGTCTTGACGTCAGGCTTGATATATTTGCCATCTTCGTCACGGGCACCAGGCCCAACGGAAACAACAACACCTTCAGAAGGCTTTTCTTTTGCGGTGTCAGGAATGATAATGCCCCCGGCAGTTTTTTCTTCGCTGTCGATGCGAGAAACAACAACCCGGTCATGTAGAGGACGGAAGCTCATGTTTGATCCCTTTTAAAAATTGCTGGCCAAGCCAGATGAGGTTGAACAATGCGTTTTGTTAGCACTCTTCATTGTAGAGTGCTAACAGCTCACCGGGGATATATGGTTGCTGGGGGGCAGTGTCAAGAAACAAGGAATAAATTTCGACGAATTTTGTCCGTTCAACTTGCAGCCGGCTCTGTATGTTCCCGTGAATCAGTATTTGTGCCGATCAATATTAAAACCGAACAGGAATAGTGCCAGAGACGAGCGGCTAGCCCCACCCGATAATGCTGATCAGGGCCATTGGTATCACAGGGGACCGGGCATCTATGCAACAAAAGCATTTTCCCCGGTGGATTTCGCCTGAAGCTGTTCCCACGCCTGTCTTTTGCGGTAGATGGTTGAGGGGCTGATTTCAAGGGCGGCGGCGGCCATGGAGATATTGCCGTTATATCGGGCAAGTGCCGTTTCAATAATAATCTGCTCCTGGCGCCACATTGGCTCAATTGTGCCCTGCTGAAGGTGAGAGGGGGGCGGAGTTTGTGTGTTTTGCGGGGTATGGGCGCTCGTGATATCCGCCGCACTCATCATTTGAATGTCAATCAGAGGACCATCAAACATTACCACCGCTCGCCGGATCATGTTTTGCAACTGGCGCACATTGCCCGGCCATTCCTTTGAAACGATCATATTGGCGGTTTCGGGTGAAAAGCCGGTAAAAACCTTGTTTTCTTCACGCGCAAAGCGGGCGAGAAACGTCTGGGCCAAAGGCAGAATATCGCAGGTGCGCTGTCTGAGGGGGGGCAGGTGAATAGGCAATACATGCAGGCGATAGAACAGGTCTTCGCGAAATCTTTTTTCCTCAATCAATTTTAAGGGATTGCGATTGGTGGCACAAATCACCCGAACATCGACTTTGCGGGTCTTGGTTTCCCCTACGCGGCTGATTTCACCGGTCTGTAAAAATCTGAGCAGTTTGGCCTGAAGTTTAAGGTCCATCTCACCTATTTCATCAAGAAACAACACTCCCCCGTCGGCGCTTTGTGCAGCGCCGTCCCGGTCCTGATGCGCGCCGGTAAAGGCGCCCTTGGCCACGCCAAAAATCTCTCCCTCCATCAGATCATGGGGGATGGCAGAGCAGTTGATGGCAATAAATGGTTTTTGTGAGCGCGTGCCACGCTGATGCAGGGCAACAGCACACACTTCTTTGCCCGTGCCGCTTTCCCCGGTGATAAAAACCGGGGCAGAGGAGGGGGCGATCCGTTTGATCTGCTCATAGATGGCACTCATTTGCGCCGAGGCGCCCACAAAGCCCTCAAACTGCTCAACCTGAGCGGTGTTCTGGCCCACATTAAAGGCTTTGGCATTGCCGTGTCGCCGCCCAAGCTCACTGATATGGGCGTTAAAAACACTCATATTGATGGGTTTGGTCAAATAGTCATGGGCCCCCGCACGCATCGCCTGAACCGCATCGGACACAGACCCGCCCCCCGACAGCGCAATAACCAGTGCATTTTGAGCAAGGCGACAAATCTTCCCGATGGCCTCATCCGGTGACAATCGGGTTTGCATGCTCATCATATCGAGCAAAATCACGTCAAATTGCCCGTTGCGCAAAGCGGATATTGCTTCGGAGAAGGTTTCCACCCGTTCCAGATGCATCCAGGTGCCAAACTCGGCATTAAAGCTGTTTTGCATATCGCGAAAGGCGGCCGGATCGCGCTCTATGGCCAGAAACCGCATGACAATTTCTGTTCTCTGGTCAACTGGCATATTCAGGTGGAACCTTGCTGG
>WFOP01000101.1 GCA_015487985.1 Hyphomicrobiales bacterium | reverse complement strand
GTCGGGGAGGCCAGAGTTCTAAGGGCACCGCGACGTTCCAGGGCACGCAATGTTGCCTCGATACTCAACCCGCCGCCCGAAAAACCTGCGGTAAACGAATTGGGGGCGGAAACATTTGATGCGCCGCCGCTGGGGGGGGCGGACAGCAGGCCGGTCGTCAGATCACCCACCGACAGGGCTGCACTCAGGTTAATACCCAACTGGCGGACTGTTTCACGCTGAACTTCTGCAACCGTTACCTTGAGCATGACCTGCTGGGCGCCTGAAACAGTAATCACATTTGCCACATAGCCTTCACCACCGGCAAACTGCTGAGCAATCGCCACCGCCTTGTCAATATCATCAGAAGAGCGCGCCGTACCTGAAAGAACGATCCGATCGCCGAACGAGCTGACCTGAATTTGTGAATTTGGCACAATGGAACGCAGAGCCGCCGTCAGGGAAGAAACATCATTGACGACGGAGATTTCAACCACGGTTATCTGAGCCCCGTTGGCATCAAGGAAAAATACGTTTGTTTCCCCCGCCTCCATGCCCTGAATGATTGCGGACCGCGCATTACGCAAAATCGCGCCGGCAACTGTTGGCTGCGAGACAATGACTTCAGCAGCATTGCGCGGCAAATCCACCAGAATGGATTTGTTCAAACCCAATTGGACATATTGTGTGCCCCCGACATTGGAGATACGCAACCGGCTCTCATTCTGGGCATAGACGGGGGAAGTAAACAGCGAAAACAGTGAAAACACCATAATCAGTGCCAAAATCCCGCGACGTATTGTTTGCATAAAAGCCTGTTTCATATGAAAGAACCGGTTTGAGGAATTATTCGTGATGGAAAAGTACGTATTCATTTTATTGCCAATCATGACATTGGAATCGCAGGGTCATAGCCCTCGGGGAAGGGCTGGCCGTCAGGCCCCAGGTCTTCGGGGATAAATTTCTGGTTTGATGGACCCGAAAAAGGCGCTGAGGACGCGGAAGAGGAGGGATTGGAAGAGAATATCGGCTCCCCGGTCTCCTGGGCAAACTGGGCGGGGTCGGCTTCGGGCAGAATCGTCTCCTGCGATGCACCTGCCACCACATTTGATTCAATACCATAACGAATAAGGCGGATGGGCTGGTTGCTGGCCTGCAATATCGCATCATTTTCGGAAGGGTTAAAATCGGCAACGGAGCGCAATACCAAGGTGAGTTTACCTTCCGCTGCGGCGCCAATCAGGGTTTCTGCCTGAGCAGGGCTTAGTTCAAGAGTTGCCACATCTTCATCACCAAACACCTGGGACTGGGGGTCACTGGGGTCGGGATTGCCCGCACTTGCGCCCGCTTCACCAAGCCGCCTGCCAATGGCAAGAACTTTGATGTTGGCAAGAATTGTCTGGGTTCCAGCGCTCACGGCTGCGCGTTTGGTGCGCACGATATCAACGCGATCGTTGGGTACGATATAGCCCCCGGCGCCTGAAATTGACGTTACGGCAACTGAAACCGCACGCATGCCGGGCTGAATGATAGCTGACATATAACCCTGATCCGAGCGCACCAGTTTTGCTTCGCGAATGGGTTCGCCGGCAAAAATCTCAAACCGGGCCACGGTTCCCACCATTTGTTCTGGTGCATCGGGGATAACATCTGATGTGATATATTCAGGACGCACCGCACCTTCGGGCCAGTCCTGCCATGAAACAAGGGAACGGGTGAGCCGTTGGCCCACGCCAATCGTCGTTGATGCGATAAGAACCTGGCGTTTTGCTTCTTGCTGAACCTGAGCAACCTCAACAGTTTTTGTGGCCGGAGCTTCCCCGCGCGTCGCAAGAAATGCTGCCAATCCACCCGTAACCAAGGCCACAAGTAACAATAAGACACGCGCTGGTTTCATACCAAAACTCCAATACTCTTGGAACCAACGTTCCAGATTCATTTGGAGTCAAGTATGTTTGAAAATGGTCAAGTTTTGGTTAACCGAATGTTTTCAAACAACGTTAATGAAGTGTGAAGTGTTAATTTTGGTCTTGGCGTTTTTGAAAAAACCATCATGCAATCAGATTTTGAAAAATTGTCGTATCCGAATAGGCGACAAGACCGGCGGCGGCCAGCGCGATACCATAGGGAATGCCGGTTTTCTGATTATGCAGCCTGGCTACCCATTCCACCCTTACCAGAGGACCGGGCAAGGGATAGCGCCGGACCGCCAGCAAGGCCAACGTCAACACCCCGCCAAACAGGGATGCGTAAACCAGATATGGCAGTGTGATACCAAACCCCAGCCACAGGGAAGTGGCGGCAGCCAATTTTGCATCCCCCCCGCCCATCCAGCCAAAAGCAAAAAATGCAAAGGCAAACACCAGCACCACGGCGCCGGCGGCCATATGCATCAAAAATTGCTGCATGGTGAAGTCCATGGCAACGGCCATGACAAAAAAGCCCACCACCAGCATCATCACCAGGCGATTGGAAATTTTCATGGTCAACAAATCAGAGGTTGCTGCGAGCGCCATAAATAATGGGAAGAAAAGCAAAGCAATGGAATTTATCATTATGTGATCCGCCGGACTTGAATTTTACAGGAATTCGTCCAATGGTGCGCTCTTGATGTTAATAAAGAGCAAAAAAGGGGAGCGCATGCTCCCCTTTTTCGTTTCAGCCCAATGCTGAAATTCGTATTTCTGCAACTTAGATGGCTGAAGCAGAAGTATCCAGTTTGCCACCAATTCCGGAGAACAGGTTGGAAAGGCCGTTGCCCAGTGTGGTTGCGGCGGCAATGATGCCAACACTGATAAGGGCGGCAATCAAACCATATTCAATAGCTGTTGCACCGGATTCATCGTTCATAAAACGCTTAACAATTTTCATTTTTTAGCTCCTCGCTACACGTCAAAAATTTGACAGAACTGCTCAACAATTCTTCATTGAACCTGTCGTGGAAATTATGCGTGACGTGTTGAGAGAATCTTAAATTGACCGCTTGCATTTGAGGGAACCGCGCCTTTGCTGGGGTTATGTTTAGCAAAGTCTTAACGCGCGGTTTTTGAAAAAACAGAACAAACGCACAAATAAAAAGGGAGAACACGAGGTTCTCCCTTTTACACTTAGCCATCATATCTGGCGGTCGAACAAAGCCGACACTTAAGCAAATCTGAATTTAGATCGCAGAGGCGGACGTATCCAGTTTACCACCAATTCCGGAGAACAGGTTGGAAAGGCCGTTGCCCATTGTGGTGGCGGCGGCAATGATGCCAACACTGATAAGGGCGGCAATCAAACCGTATTCAATGGCTGTTGCACCAGACTCATCATTCATAAAACGCTTAACAATATTCATTCTTATAACTCCTAACTAACTTCAACACTTCAACAAACCCGCCAAAACATGCCTGCGACATTTGATTTTTGCGAACTCAAGCTGATTTCTATGGGCCAATTATTGCTGGTGTGTTAAAATTTCCCCGCGCAGCGCCCCACGACAACCATTCCTAAGTTGTTGATTATTAAAGACTTAACAGAACAGATTGGATTTTATGGAAAAGATGGCTCTCCCCCCTTTTGCCCTGTAATCGGGCAATAAATTGTGATGTTTGCCAATTGTTCACCATTATCAGCGAAAACAATTGCATCGCAGTTTTGCAAGTTGATGGAAAAACCCCATGGCAGTTGTATCGTTAAAACAAATCAGTCGCGCCATTTGTGCCGGTTTAATTTATGTGGCCATCAGTTTTTCACCTCAATCAAGTTTTGCGATTGAAGACAGTGCGGTGAGCGTCAACGTCAATATGGCGCGCATTTTGCGCATCGGATCTCCGGCGGCAACTGTAATCATCGGCAATCCGGGGGTGGCAGATGTTACCATTCAGGACCCCCAGACACTGGTATTGACCGGGCGAAGCTATGGGCATACCAACCTGATCGTGCTTGACAGTGTGGGCAACCCCATTGCCGACGTGATCATTCGGGTCGTCAGCTCCCAAGCGGGCTTTGTGACCGTTTATCAAGGTTCCGCACGCACCACCCTGGCCTGCGCGCCAAACTGCCAGCCGGTCATCATGTTGGGGGATGACACCAACTTCACCGCCAACAACATCTCCTCATCCTCCATGGTGGCCTCTTCAGCCAACCAATAGCGACACGGGGCGCCCGGGACCATTAAATCTCTGATTAACCATTAGAACACAGCAATACAAATTGTGTGCATTGTTCTAACCATTGGTTAGGCCTCATAAAGATATGTTGTCGCCTATAAAGCGTCATCGCATATTTTTATGGGTCTGGTAAATTGTCACGCAAGCAAAATTCCATACGTCTTACAGCATTGATGGTTCGCGCCTTTGACCTGCATCGCTTCAGGCGGGATGAGGGCGGTGTAACTGCTATTGAATTTGGGCTGCTGGCATTGCCGTTTTTTGCGATTATCGGGGCCATTCTTGAAACGGCTCTGATATTTCTTGCTTCGCAGGTGCTCGATAGCGCGGTCAATGACAGCTCGCGCCTCATACGAACCGGACAGGCGCAGGCGGCAAACTACACGGTGGAAAACTACCGGGATGCCATATGCGAAAATCTGTACGGGCTGTTTGATTGTGATCTGGTCAAGATCCGGGTGAGCCAGGTGGCCAATTTTGCCGGTGCAAATATTGGAGTTCCCGCAGATCCGGGAACCGGCAACTGGACAGTGGTGGAAAACTACGATCACGGTAGTGGCAACTCCGTCATTCTGGTGGAAGCCTATTACAAATGGCCGATTGCACTGAATATGTTTGATTTCAACCTGAGCAACTTACCGGACAACACACGCATGCTGTCCGCCGTAAGAGTTTTTAGAAATGAACCTTTTTAGGGGGGATGTTGTGAAGGCCAAATTTGAATTACCCCGATGGCTAAAGCGTTTTGGTCTGGCCCGCGAAGCCGCCGCTGCCGTTGAATTCGCTCTTATTCTTCCAGCACTGCTGATCCTTTACATGGGCGCTATTGAAGTTTCTCAGGTTGTAACCGTAGACAGGAAAATTTCTGCGGCGACGGGTGCGCTGGGGGATTTGGTGGCGCGGAATGACGAACAAATTTCCGCCGCAACTCTTAACGACTATTTTGCAGCCGTCGGTTTGATTTTAACGCCTTTTTCGGCGGAGGATCTCAAACAGCTGGTCACGCTTGTCTATATTGATGCCGATGGTGATGCCGAAGTGGTTTGGAGTGTAGGGTATAACGGGGCCACGGCAAAAGTGGCCAATGCCCCCTATCCCCTGCCCAGCGAAATAACTGACATCGCCCGCGAAATGCATATTGTCGTTTCAGAGGCGCAACTGGCCTATCAACCCTGGGGCGGATATGTGCTGGATACCAGTTTTAACCTGTATAAGCAGTTTTTCCACACCCCGCGTTTTGGTGCCCTGATCGACCTGGTCTGATGCCGCGCCGAGGTGAGCCCCTGGCCGGTTAGCGCGTACCATACATGCGATCACCCGCATCCCCCAAACCTGGCACAATATATCCCTTGTCATTGAGATGGGAATCAATGGCAGCGGTAAATACGGGCACATCAGGGTGTGCCTCAGTAAACGCTTCAATCCCCTCAGGGGCGGCCAACAGGCACAGGAAGCGCAAATTGTTGGCGCCCCGCCCCTTCAGGCGTTCGATGGCGGCAATGGCGGAATTGGCCGTGGCCAGCATCGGGTCAACAACGATAATAAAGCGATCTGCGATATCAGATGGCGCTTTGAAATAATATTCCACCGGCTGCAGGGTTTCGTGATCGCGGTAAAGCCCGATATGGGCCACTCTGGCGGCGGGCACCAAATCAAGCATCCCCTCTAAAAGTCCGTTTCCGGCCCGCAAAATGGAGGCAAATACCAGTTTTTTCCCCTTCAGCGTGGGGGCCTGCATTTCTTCCATGGGAGTGTTGATGGATTTAGTCTCCAAAGCCAAATCGCGGGTGACCTCGTAGCACAGCAGATGAGAAATCTCGCGCAACAGGCGACGAAAACTCGCAGTGGAGGTTTTTTCATCGCGCATAATACTCAGTTTGTGCTGAATGAGCGGATGGTCAACGACGGTAACAGAACTCATGGGACTTGGCCTTTAGCTGAAATTTTATAAAAAACTCGTGCCGTGCACCCCCTGGGGGATGTCCAGCCATTTTGAAACGCTTTGCCCAATATCGGCAAAAGTCAATCGAATGCCAACACAATGGGGCTTAAGAGCTGGGGAAAACATTAAAACAGGCACCTGTTCGCGGGTATGATCAGTGCCGGGGGCGGTGGGGTCGTTGCCGTGGTCGGCGGTAAAGAGCAGCAGATCATCGGGGCGCATGCGCGAAATCAGTTCAGGAATCCGTGCATCGAGGGCCTCAAGTGCCCCGGCATACCCCGCCACATCGCGCCGGTGGCCAAATTCGCTGTCAAAATCAACAAAATTGGTCATGATCATGGCGCCATCTTCGCTCATTTCCATGGCTTCAAGGGTTCTGTCGAACAACACCATATTACCGGATGCTTTGATTTTGTGGGTGACGCCGCGCCCGGCATAAATATCGGAAATCTTACCGATGGCATACATTTGACGCCCGGCGGCTTTTACCCGATCAAGCAAAATTTCAGCCGGGGGATCAATGGCGAAATCGCGCCGGTTGCCGGTGCGGGTAAAGCCGGTTTTTTCATCCCCCACAAATGGTCTGGCAATCACCCGGCCAATTTTTAGCGGCTCGGTATGCTTAAAGACAATTTCGCAAAGATCATAGAGTTTTTGCAGGCCAAAGTGGGTTTCATGGGCCGCAATCTGAAAAACGCTGTCCACCGATGTATAACAAATGGGCTTGCCAGTACGCACATGCTCGGCCCCCAATTGCTCGATAATAACCGTGCCCGAAGCGTGTTTGTTGCCCAGAATTCCGGGCAGACCGGCCTCTGCAACGATTGCCTTTATCAGGTCGTCAGGAAAGGTTGGTTCAGTATCGGGGAAATAACCCCATTCAAAAGGCACCGGCAGGCCGGCAATTTCCCAGTGGCCCGAGGGGGTATCTTTGCCAATGGAAACTTCGCGCCCCACGCCCCAAACGCCGCCCTCCGCCTTATTTGTCATGCCCGGCGGCACCGTGCCGGTGGACAGTTCCAGCGCGGCGCCGAGGCCAAGCTTGTTCAAATTGGGCAAATTAAGCGGCCCCTGACGCAGACCCTCAATATCGCAATTTCCAAGGGCGCATTGTTCGGCAATATGGCCAACGGTATTTGAACCTTCGTCGCCAAAATCAGCGGCATCGGGTGCGCCACCAATCCCCACACTGTCCAGCACGCATAAAATCACTCGGGGCATTTTACCAAATCCTTCTAAACTTCATCGGGCATGATGATTTGCGCAATCACGGGGTTGTCCGCCATTTCACCCCCGGTTTGATAGGCCTGAACAAGGCGCTGTTCCGCTTCGAGCGCACTGGTTTCGTCGCGAGCGTGCAAGCGGGCCAGAGGGGTGTTTTTATCCACTTTTGTGCCGATACCAGCCAATCGATCAAAGCCGACCGCATGGTCGATTTTGTCGGTGGGCAAACGACGCCCTCCCCCAAGGGTTACGACGGCCATGCCCACATTTTTGGTGTCAATTGCAGTGATTTTCCCCGGTTTTGGTGCAAAAACATCGCGAATAATAGGGGCGGCGTGCAGATAGGTGTCCATTTTTTCAATGAAATCTGTTGGTCCTCCCAGCGCCGTGACCATGGCGGAAAATTTCTCAAGGGCCGCGCCCGAGG
>WFOP01000100.1 GCA_015487985.1 Hyphomicrobiales bacterium | reverse complement strand
CGCAGATTGAGCGGCGCAATCGTATGATTGATGCCGGGTTGGAGTTGTTTTTGCAATTTGGTTATCGCGGGGTTTCCATGGGGGCAGTGGCTCAAAAGGCGGGTGTGGCAAAGCCGACTTTATATAAATATTTTGCAGATAAAGAGACATTGTTTGTTGCGGGAGTTGTACGATTTCTTTTGGAGGCGCGCGAAATTTGTGTGCGCGAACTGGCCAAACCGGGCACGGTTGAAACAAGAATTGCCGGAGCACTGGCGGCCAAGCACAAGATGTTTTATCGTTTGGTGGAAGGGTCGGTATTTGCCGATGAGCTTTATTCGGAATCGGCGCGGATTGCTGCCGAGAGTTTTGCGGAATTTGAGCAGTGGCTGCAAAATCAGATAGAGCGCCTATTGCGTCAGCGGGGGCAAGAAAAGGCCCATCTTCATACGATGTTGATATTGGCCTGTGCATTCGGGATTGCCAAAAAAGCTCAACGGGCTGAAGAAATAGGCCCGGCAATCCGCCTGATGGTAGAGAAACTTTTGGCTTGAGGGCTTGTCAGGATGGGTGAATTTGGCCCAGGGCCCGCTGTTGGACCATGTGACCGGTAAATTGTTGTTGGGGGGTTACCAAAGGGTTTTTTCAGCCCGTGCCGGCCAGTTATTGTCATATTCGTCGCCGTCAAACTCGCCGTTGGTGATTTCCTTGAGCATTTCGCCGACGCTGGGCAGGTTAAGGGCGGCGTTTTGCGCGCTTGCTTTCCAGAGCTGGGCGCGTTTGATGGCGCGGGCACATTGAAAATAAACTTCTGTGATATCAATGGCGATAACGGTTGTCGGGTGTTGGCCTTCCATTTCAAAGGTGGTGCAGATTTCTTTGTCGGCGCTGACAATGGCCCGGCCATTGACTCGCAAAATCGTCTCCGAACCGGGCACCATGAACATCAGGGAAATGCGGGGGTCCGACACGATATTCCGTAATGTATCAAGGCGGTTATTGCCGCGCCAATCGGGCATCAAAAGGGTTTTGTCATTGGCGATTGCGACAACGTTTTCCCGGTCGCCACGGGGGGAGCAATCAAGCCCGTCCGGCCCGACGCTGGCCAGAGCCACAAATGGAGAGGCCTTTATGAAGCGGGCGTAGTTTTTTGAAAGGCGGTTTAGCACCTTGGTGTGGGATATTTCTATCGGTGTTTTATAGATTTTTTCGAGCTCGGCGATGCTTGATATGGCGGGCATGTTTTGTTCCTGTTTGCAGGGAAGGCTTTGATAGTGCGCGCTGAGATGGCGGATAATGGGTTATGTCTGATCAGTAATATTAATCATATGTAATCCCACCGCCAGCCAGAACAAAGAAATTGCCTGTAATGCTCTTTGCCAAATTCCGGTTAAATCCGAGTTGAAAAAAATAATGCGGAAAATGCGCCGATGAGAAAAAATGTCAAAATACTGAACCAGACAAAGGAGCGGTTTTCTTTGAAGGTTAAAGTTATAATGACAATGGCTGCCATAAATGAAAACCCGGCAAGCTGAGCAAAACTGGAATGGATGCTGGATTCCAGATTGGACATTTGAGTGTTGATGGATAATGTCGAAAAAATACCCGTGAAAAATATGGAAAACCCATAGGTGCCAAGAAGAAGCAAAATTGTTTTGCCGAAGGGCTTGTTGGGGCGCTGGTAGAATAGGAGTGATGCAACTGTGGCTGCAATACCCAATATAATGAACCCCATTCGCATTATCCAGGCATTGGCAAACCCCTGTCCTGCGAGTTGGCTTATGGTATGGGCTTTAATGGAATAGGGCTCGCTGGCAAGCAGTCCGGCCAAAACGACAATAAGAACATAGATGCCCATTGCGGCCCAGACACAGGCGATGACTTTTCTGGATAAACCGTTTTGGGAGAATGAGGGGAACAATTTATTGCTTCCGGCCCAGCATTTCATCCTGCTTGCTACGCATTTTATACAATAATGTGGAGGTGTCGGGAACAGCGTTCAAAGTGGTGATGAGTTCGCCCTTTCTGATCGGCCTGAGGGCTTTACCCCCCTCAAGCAGGCCTACGGGCAGGCACTTTTTTGTACGGGCATCAGTTGCTTTGAGCGTATAGGAGCGGTAGCAGGTTTCCCCGATTGCATCCAGAGTTTCGCCCGCCGCGATGTCGCGTTTGGCCAGGGCGCACACCTCGGCCACCGGGTTTGGCAGGGGCACCATATCGGCCTTGCCATACATCATAATGCGTGCGGCGGTCAGGGGCACCTCAAGGGATGTCAGGTGATAGGGGCGGAAAAAACCATAATAGGGACCGCTTCCAACATGCAGATCATCCATACGTTCGATGATGCGGGGGTGTTCGGCTTTGACGATGACGAATACGCCCGGCGCCACGCCTTTGCCGATGGTATAATCCACGACCCCGATATTGTTGAGCACACCGCCGTCTTGTTTGGGGATAAGGACTGAGGGCAGTTCTTCGCGTGACGCTTTTGGGCCGTGCATGCCGGGCACATCGGGCATCAGACCGGTGGCATTGGCGATGGCGGCCATTTCAACGGCGGTTTTGGAGCCGTCGATAAATTCCACCAGCATGCGCGGGTTCATGTTGCGCCGTGTGGCCTCCTCGATAAAATCATCGGGGACTGCATCGTGTTTTAAGGGGTTGTTTTTGCCCTTGCCGGCCGAAACAATGGTGTAGCCCAGGGCCGAAGCAAACTCGATGAGTTCCATGCAGGAAGAAGGCTCGTCCCCCGCGCCAAGGGAATATATCACCCCCAAACGCTCGGCCTGTGCGCGCAAATAGGGGCCAATCGTCACATCGGCCTCCACGTTCATCATTACGATATGCTTGCCATGTTCCATGGCCAGCAAAATATAATCTGCCGCGACGCCGGGTTTGCCGGTGGCATCGATCACCACGTCAATTTCAGGGGCTGTAACCATCAGGGCCGGGTCGGCGGTGATGGCGATTTTGCCCAGGTCAAGGGCCTCTGACATGGATTTGCGATTGGAGACTTCGCGCCCCAACTCGTCAGACCCGTAGGCAATTTTTATGGCATCAAGGGCTGTGTGAGGGCGACGGGCGGCAATGATGGAAATTTCCACCCCCACCATCAACATGCACTGGGTTACCAGATCGGTGCCCATTTCTCCCGAACCGATAACACCGATGCGAATGGTTTTCCCATCATCGGCAAATTTGGCCAAATCGCGGGCGATACCGCTTAAGTGAACATTACTCATTAAAGACGTCCCAAAAATTATCATTATTTCTTATCACCTGTATGGAGATAGCGTAACCGGGGAAAAACAATTTTGTCCTCCGGCAGGTGGGTCAGGGCAGAACCTGTGGCAACAATCTGGCAAATAATATTGCCAAATGCGCCATTGCATGGCAGTTCAATAAACATGAAAAATCAAGATCACCATATTGAATGCTCCGTTGAAAACGGTGTTGGAATCTTAACGCTGAACCGACCCGAAGCCATTAACGCGCTTACCCCTTATATGATTGAAACCATCCGGCAAACATTGCTGGACTGGCGCGATGATGAGGGGGTGCGGGTGGTGCTGTTTGAGGGAAAGGGACCGCGCGGGTTTTGTGCGGGGGGGGATGTGCGCTGGACACGCCAGATGGTTCTTGATGGAAACCGGGCACAGGCATTTGATTTTTTTGCCCTTGAATATGACATGAACCGAATCATTGCCACTTATGCAAAACCAATTGTGGCCTTAACCCACGGGGTGGTGATGGGGGGCGGCCTTGGTCTGGCGGGCCATGCCAGACACCGCTTCACAACGCAGGGTTCACGATTCGCCATGCCTGAAGCGGCTATTGGCTTTTTTTGCGATGTGGGGGTGCGTTCGCTTTTGGCAAAAGTAAATCGTCATCAGGCGATGATGTTTATGCTGGCGGGCACGCTGGTGAGTTCTGCGGATGGGGTTTTGCTTGGGCTGACTGACACGATTATTTGCGATGAGGGATTGGCTGAAATGCGGGCCGGTATCATTGCTGCGGGCAGTGCCGGGGATGTTGAAGGGGAAATTGGTGCTCTTGAAACAAGATTTGGCATTAAACGGGAAGCTGGTGAATTTTGTCATTTGGCTGACCGGTTCGAGAAAGTTTTTGCCCCGAAAAGTGCTGAAGAAATATATGAGAATTTAGAAGAAGAAATTTCACAAGGGTCTGAATTGGCCAAAACCGCATCAATCATATTGTCCAGATGCCCAACCTCAAACAGGGTTCATGTTCCCGCGTTGGATGCGGCCCGGCAGGTGCCCGAGATTACCAGGGTTCTGGAAGTGGATTTGAGACTGGCGCATATTCTGGCAAAACGTGCTGACTTTCTTGAAGGTGTGCGCGCGGTTCTGGTGGATAAGGATCATGCCCCGAATTGGCAACCGCCCCACATTTTGGACGTTGAGGGAAAAGCCATTGATGCGGCGCTGGCACAGGCAAACGGCAAAAACAAATAATGGTTAGGGAAATGTAAACGCTTCCATAGGAAACTCCGGTACGGAATATTACGGGGTTTAGGTTTTTCTCATGGACGTTTCAGAAATTCAATCGTTTGATTTACCCAGTGTTTTTGATGTCGATGCAATGGATGAATTGCGTGAATGGCTCACCAATGCACTTGAAATTGGCGATATTCAGCTAAACGGTGCCGGGGTGACCCGACTGGTAACCAATGCGCTTTTGCTGCTGGTGAGTGCCAAGGCAAGTGCGGACAGAAATAATTTTGCCTTTAGTGTTGTCGATCCCAGCCCGGCTTTCAGCGAAGCTGTGGAACGGCTGGGCATGGGCGAAATCATATCCCCCCTACTTCAAGGAAACTAAAAATGCGTGTACTTACCGTTGATGATTCTCCGACAATTTTGTCGATGCTGGACCATGCTTTAAAAGAGGCCGGGTTTGAGGTCGTTCAGGCCGAAGACGGGCAAAAAGGCCTGGATGCCATGAAAGAGGGCGAGTTTGATGTGGTGATTACAGACATCAACATGCCGGTGATGGATGGCATTGAATTTATCAAAAATGTGCGGGCATCCAAGGCAAACCAAAGCCTGCCAATTTTGATTTTGACGACTGAATCATCACAGGAAAAACGTGATCAGGGTCGCGCTGCGGGCGGTACGGGCTGGATTGTCAAACCGTTTGACCCGGCAAAACTGATTTCAGTCATCCACCGCGTTGTCTACTAAGCCATCTGATTCATAACTTATAACTACCGGTAAAGATTATCATGAGTGAACTGGACGAATTCAAAGCCACCTACTTCGAGGAATGCTCGGAGCTATTGGGGGACCTTGAAGAAGAATTTGCCGCAATTGAGGAGGGGGACCGTGATACGGAACGCCTCAATGCGGTATTCAGGGCAATCCACTCCATTAAAGGGGGGGCGGGAGCCTTTGGGTTTAATCAACTGGTGGAGTTTGCCCATTCGTTTGAGACCCTGCTGGATTTTGTTCGTGATGGCCGGGTTGAACTTACCGATGATGTGGTGACTTTATGTATTCGCTCGATTGATCTGGTTGCAGATTTTGTCGGTGCGGCGCGGGACGGGGAAGAGCTTGCTTCAGATTTTGGCGAAGAAGAGCTGGCGCGTTTTAAGCTTCTGAGCGGGGAAGACGAAGAAGAACCCATGGAAGAGTTCGACATCGACTTTACGCCGGTGATGGTCAATGTGGGGGATGATGATGGCGAATTACCCGCTGTGCCCACCAGCGACATAAATGATGAAACCCTGGCGGGGGAAGATGAGAACGACAGTTTTGAACAGGCGCCGCTGGCCGAGGGACACCGTTACTGGAAAGTGGACTTTACGCCTCATTATGAACTGTATGAGAGGGCAAATGACCCGCTTTTGCTTTTTCGCGAGCTTGGAACCCTGGGCGAGGTTGAAGTTAAGGCCCATCTTGTAAAAACGCCGAAGCTCAAGGAATTTGATCCCTTTGGCATTTATTGCAAGTGGGAAATTGTTCTGCGCAATGAGGATGTTTCCAAAGAGGATATTGCCGAAGTCTTTGAGTTTGTGGAAGGGGATTGCGAATTAAGCATTTCCCAGGTGATGGCGGAAGCAGATATTGACAGCGATCTGGTGGGATTTGAAGAGGATATGGCGCCTGAGGCACAGACCTTGGAGACGCAGCCGGACCAGCAACAGGAACTCCAACAGGAACTCCAACAGGACCTGCAACACAAAGCGGAAGAGGAAGCTGCAGACGAAAGCATGCTTTCCCTGGCCGATCTGGCGGCAGAAATTGAACCCGCGCCGGCGCCCCCCGTTAGGGAAGAAAACCTGGTTGAAGAAAACAAGCCGGAACAGGAAAAAGCGAAAAAAGCAGCGGCCAAAGCGCCCGCAGTGCAATCTATCCGGGTGGATCTGGATAAGGTTGATCGGGTGGTCAATATGGTCGGAGAACTGGTCATAACGCAATCCATGCTGAACCAGCAAATGGATGACAAGATCAAGGCCCAGTATCAGGAACTGGTGCGGGGTGTTGAAGTGTTGGCGCAAACCACCCGTGGCCTGCAGGATGCGGTGATGGCTATCCGGGCGCAGCCGGTAAAGTCCGTGTTTTCACGCATGCCGCGTCTGGTGCGTGAACTGGCCAAAAAGACCGATAAAAAAATCCGTCTTGAAATGGTGGGTGAATATACTGAAATCGACAAAACCATCATTGAACAGTTGAGCGATCCTTTAACCCATATGATCCGAAATTCGGCGGATCACGGGGTGGAAACTCCAGAAAAACGCCTTGCGGCGGGCAAGTCCGAAACGGGCACAATTCAGCTTTCAGCGGAACAGGCCGGGGGCAATATTATTATTGCTGTCGAGGATGACGGGGCGGGGATCAATCGCGAACGGGTGCTTAATCTGGCCCGAGAGCGCGGCGTTGTTGGTCCCGATCAGCAATTGAGCGATGAGCAGATCGACGAGTTGGTGTTTGCGCCGGGGTTCTCAACGGCAGATGGTGTTTCCGATATTTCAGGCCGTGGTGTTGGCATGGACGTGGTTATTTCAAATATCAAGAAAATTGGCGGTTCGGTGCATGTGCGCTCCAAGCCGGGCAAGGGTACGCGCATGATTTTGCGGCTCCCGCTTACTCTTGCGGTGCTTGATGTGATGTTGGTTGAGGCGGGGGATGGCCCTTATGTTATTCCGCTTAGCTCGATTGTTGAAACCATGCAGTGCGACCGGGCGGATTTTGGATTTGCCCCCAGCGGCCGCCGGGTTCTGCAGATCCGTGGTGAATATGTGCAGGTGATTGATCTGGTTACACGCTTTGAGATGACAACAAAAGTGCCGGACAACAAACGGTTTGTTGTTCTTTGCGAGGGGGAAGGCAGCACAAAAGTCGCCCTTATCGTGGACGAAATTATTGGCCAGCAACAGGTTGTGATCAAGAGTCTGGAAGAAAATTTTGAACGAATTGACGGAATTGCCGGTGGAACCATCCTTGGCAATGGAGAAGTGGCGTTGATTGTTGATGTGGCGGGTTTGAAACAAACCCCTGAACAACAGTCAGCCGCCTGATATGATAAACGGCGGAAAGGGTTGAAAAATGGAAGCGTTTGATAGCAGGGATGAGAGCGGGCAGGAGCATGATTTGGAATCCGGAAATTCCATGCAGTTGATCGCTTTTATGATTGGTGAGCAGGTTTACGGGGTGGAAATCACCACTGTCCGGGAAATCCGCGCCTGGAGCGGGGCAACGCCTTTGCCCAACACCCATGATTATGTGCGCGGTGTGATAAATCTCAGGGGCACGATTGTTCCGATTTTTGACCTGCGGGCGCGGTTTGGCGATGGCCTGACGGATACGACAAAAAATCATGTGGTTGTGGTGATGTCGGTGGGGGAAAAATGGGTTGGGATGCTGGTGGATGCGGTATCCGATATTCTGACCATTTCCAAAAAGGATGTGCACAAGGTGCCTGAAGGGGATTCAATGGATTCTGAATTGTTGAACGGGATCGTGACCCATGACAGCAAAATGGTGGGATTGATTGATCTGGATGCAATTGTTGTTGGTGCCAAGATCGAAAAATGACGATCTGGGTAATTCAGTTATGTTTTTAGCAACAGCGCCGGCATTTTGTCGGCGCTTTTTATGTTTAATCAGCCTTCCAGAATTAAAACAAATCAACTTCCCCATGGGGGATGCGGGCTGAAATACCCGACATTTCAGGTTTTGACAGTTCATCCAGGGAAAGATTTTTCCAGACATCTGTACATTTTGATTCATCAAATTTAATTGTGCATTTTTTCAGATTTTCAATCGCCTGAGAAATATTGGTGCAGCGTTGTTCAATTCGGTCTTGTGCCTGCAGGCCCACAATTATCTGATTGATTGCGGTGGTGCGGGCGTTCAGATCCGAGAGTTCCTTGTTCATCAGCACATCCAGGGCATCATTGACGGATGTCACAAGTTCGCGCGTCTGGCGAATTGTTTCGTCTAGTTCAACTGCGAGCTTTTGAATGGCCATTTGTTGGTTCTCGTTTGTTTGGTTCATTCACGTTTAACGGTAAAATCCTAAGGTCCTGTTTCTTATGTGTTTGAGTAAGGCAAACATGGAGTTGTGGTTAGCAATTTACTAATCTGTTTGGCGCTAAGGTAACTTAACGTCAGAAATTTAATCTGTTTGAAGGTTGCTGAAGAACATGGGCGCATCTGCTTTGAAGCGAGCAAACGAGTATTCAAGTTCACCACTGGACCGGGAAAAGGTGATCACGGTCAACCAGGGGGGGTGTGAAGTGTTTAGTGATGAGCGCGTAACACTTTCGACGGTGCTTGGCTCATGCATCAGTGCCTGCGTGCGCGATTCTGTGGCCGGGGTTGGGGGGATGAACCACTTTTTATTGGCGGAACAGTCCGGTGCCGCCAAGGACCGGTTTGGCGCGTCGGCCAGATATGGTGCGTTTGCCATGGAACAGTTGATTAACTCGGTATTGAGCCAGGGAAGCGGCCGAAAAGGAAATCTTGTCATCAAGGTTTTTGGCGGGGGAAACATCAATGCGTCCCTGAATGATATCGGGGCGGCAAATGTGAATTTTGTGCGTCAGTTTCTCAAGGGGGAGGGCTATGAAATCGCCTCGCAAGACCTTGGGGGAAATTTTGCACGCCGGGTGATGTTCAAGCCCAGTAGTGGACGGGTGTTTGTTAAACGCCTTGATTCTGATGCAGGTAAATCTGTGGTGCGTGAAGAAATGGCGCTGGCTCGCAAAAAAGTTGTGGCCCCACCGGTGGACGATATCGAATTGTTTTAGGTTTGCTGTCTCAAGCCAATTGCGTCAATTTTGGTTTTGTTGACTTTCCTTTACGCAAAATAAGTAAAAACCCGGCCATACTGCACCCAAGCTGCTCGACACGCGTATAATTGGCGTTTCGTCTTTGTGGCTGTTGCGTTCAGAATTGTAATTGTATCGGGTAAAGTGATGGCTGACGAAGAAATTCAACTAAGTGACAAAGAGTTCGATGATGTGCGGGCATTGATCTACAAGATTGCCGGTATTTCCCTGGGGGATGCCAAGCGGGTTCTTGTGGTGTCCCGGCTCACCAAGCTGGTCAAGGCGCGGGGGCTGAAATCCTTTTCAGCCTATATTGATTTTCTGGACAAGCGATCAACACGCCAGGACAAACAGGTTTTTGTAAATGCGCTGACAACAAATTTGACACGCTTTTATCGTGAGGACCACCATTTTGATCATTTGATTAAGTATGTGGGTCGACTTATAGCGCAGCCTGATCGGCCAAAATCCCCTAACGGCAAGCCACGGCTTCGCATCTGGTCCGCGGGCTGTTCCACGGGTCAGGAACCCTATACGATTGCCATGGCGTTGCTGGGGAAATATCCGCAGCTTAAAAACTGGGATTTTAGAATTCTGGGCACCGATGTTGATACGGATGTGGTGGCGACATCGGCCCGGGGAGAATATTCGGCCAGCGATCTGGATGGACTTTCCGCGGCACAGGCGGCGGTTTTTGAACGTCCGACGCCAGACACGATAAGAGTGCCGGCGCTTTATCGAAATCTGATGACTTTCAAGCCACTTAATTTGATGGAAGATTGGCCGGTCAAGGGGCCTTTTGATGCCATATTCTGTCGAAATGTCACCATTTATTTTGACAAGCAAACCCAAACCCGGGTGTTTGAACGTTTTGCCCAATTGCTTGGCGAGGGGGCCTATCTGTATATCGGACATTCTGAAAACATGAAGGCGGAGGCGCTTGGTTATACGCTGGAAGGTAAAACCATTTATCGACGTTTGGGGCAGGCGAACAAGAGGAATGTTGCATGAGCATTCGGGTATTGGTTGTTGATGACAGTGCGCTAATTCGCAATGTTTTGAGTGCGGCGCTGGTCAAGGATGGCGATATTGAAGTTGTGGGGACGGCGGAAGATCCGATCGTTGCCCGCCGGAAAATCAAGGAACTGAACCCGGATGTGGTGACCCTTGATATTGAAATGCCAAATATGAACGGGCTGGAATTTTTAAGCAAGTTGATGCGTCTGCGTCCCATTCCTGTCGTTATGGTATCAACTTTAACTCACAAAGGGGCCAGCGAAACCATGTTGGCACTGGAACTTGGTGCGGTGGATTTTGTGGGAAAACCGGGCCATGACCTGGCTGGGGGAATTGATGCTTTCGGGGATGATGTACGCACCAAGGTGCGCGCGGCGGCCCAGAGTGATGTGCGCGGTGCAGCGATGCGGGCAAGCGTTGCCACTCAGGAAAAACCCATTTTAAGTGCGGGGGATGTCCCCCCCGGTTCACTTATTGCAATCGGGGCCTCCACGGGGGGCGTTGATGCCATTCGCAATGTGCTTTCCCGCTTGCCTGCGGGTTGTCCCCCGGTAGTGGTGACGCAGCACATGCCCGCCAATTTTACCGAACGGTTTGCCGAACGATTGAATCAGCAGGTGGCATTGAATGTGGTGGAAGCCAGGGACAGAATGGTCTTTGAAAACGGGCATGTTTACATTGCCAAGGGGGGATTTCAGATGCGGATTGAAAATACCCTTAATCAACTGAAATGCCGTATTTTCGAGGGGGAGCTGGTTTCAGGGCATCGCCCCAGTGTCGATGTTTTGT
>WFOP01000099.1 GCA_015487985.1 Hyphomicrobiales bacterium | reverse complement strand
GTTCACACCAAGATCAAGGCGCGCGTGACCAACCGCAACGAAGCGGGGGAGCTGGTTTCTGAAACTGTTGAAACTTCACCGGGCCGGATGATGATCGGCCAGTTGTTGCCCAAACATCACGCGGTGCCTTTTTCCACCTGCAATCAGCTACTGACCAAAAAGATGGTCTCGCAGATGATCGATACGGTTTATCGTGCGTGTGGACAAAAAGAAACGGTGATTTTCTGCGACCATATTATGGGGGTTGGCTTCAAGCATGCGTGTGCGGCGGGGATTTCGTTCGGCAAGGACGACATGATTATCCCTGAAAGCAAAGCGAGCATTGTTGATACGGCGCGGTCACAGGTCGAGGAATTCGAGCAGCAGTATAATGACGGGCTGATTACCCAGGGGGAAAAATACAACAAGGTTGTTGATGCCTGGGCCAAGTGTAGTGACAATGTTGCCGATCAGATGATGTCTGCACTGGCCTCGGTTGAACATGACGAAAAAACCAAACGTCAAAAACCCATCAATTCGGTTTACATGATGTCCCACTCCGGGGCGCGTGGTTCCCCGGCACAGATGAAACAGCTTGCCGGTATGCGCGGGCTGATGGCGCGCCCGGATGGCTCGATCATTGAAACGCCGATTACGTCAAATTTCAAGGAAGGTTTGACCGTGATGGAATATTTCAACTCCACCCACGGGGCGCGTAAAGGTCTTGCCGATACGGCGCTAAAAACAGCCAACTCGGGTTATCTGACGCGGCGCCTTGTGGACGTGGCGCAGGATTCCATTATCACGGAAGTTGATTGTGGCACCGACAAGGGGCTGACCATGGAACCCGTGGTTGATTCAGGGCAGGTCGTGGCCACGCTGGGGCAACGTATTCTGGGCCGGACAATGGCGGAGGATGTGGTCGATTTTGAGGGCAATGTTTTGGCCAAAAAGGGTCAGTTGCTTGAAGAAATGGACGTGGAAGCCATTGAAAAAGCGGCTATCCAGCGCGTGCTTATTCGTTCGCCACTTACTTGCGATGTGCGTCTGGGTGTTTGTGCGGCCTGTTATGGTCGTGATCTGGCGCGCGGCACACCGGTAAATCAGGGGGAGGCTGTTGGTGTTATTGCGGCGCAATCCATTGGTGAGCCGGGGACGCAGCTGACCATGCGCACGTTCCACATCGGGGGAACAGCGCAGGTTGTGGATAACTCGTATCTTGAAGCCTCGGCTGAAGGTAAAATCGAGATACGCAATCGCAATATGGTGAAAAACTCAAATGGCGATCTGATCGTTATGGGACGAAACCTTGCGGTTGCCATTGTTGATGCCAATGGCAAGGAGCTTTCTTCACATCGTGTGAATTATGGTGCCAGCCTGCTGGTGGATGAAGGCGATCAGATTTTGCGTGGACAACGCATTGCTGAATGGGATCCCTATACCAAGCCGGTTCTAACGGAAGTCGCGGGAACTGTTTCTTTCGAGGACCTGATCGAAGGGGTTTCGGTTGCTGAAACCACCGACGAGGCAACTGGCTTTACCAAGCGTGTTCTTGTTGACTGGCGTTCCTCAAAACGCGGGGATAATCTGACACCGGCCATATCAATTCTTGCCGATGGTGAATTGGCCAAACTCGCCCGGGGTGGCGATGCGCGCTATATTCTTTCCGTGGATGCCGTGCTGGGGGTTGAGCCGGGGCAGAAAGTTGCACCGGGCGATATTCTGGCGCGTATTCCATTGGAGAGTGCAAAAACCAAGGATATTACCGGTGGTTTGCCACGGGTGGCTGAATTGTTTGAAGCGCGTCGTCCCAAGGACCATGCGGTGATCGCGGAAATAGACGGCAGGATCCGTTTTGGCCGCGATTATAAAAACAAGCGTCGCATTATCATCGAGCCTCTGGAAGAAAATGGCGAACCGGTGGAATATCTCATTCCAAAGGGCAAGCCGTTCCACCTTCAGGAAGGGGATCAGATTGAACGCGGGGATTATCTGCTGGATGGAAATCCGGCCCCCCACGACATTCTTGCCATTCACGGGGTTGAAGAACTGGCCCGTTATCTGGTCAATGAAATTCAGGAAGTTTACCGTTTGCAGGGCGTGACAATCAATGACAAGCATATTGAAGTGATTGTTCGTCAGATGCTGCAAAAGGCCGAAATCACCGTGCCGGGGGATTCGGGGCTGCTCAAGGATGAGCAGGTGGATAAAGTTGATCTTGATCTGCTCAATGAACAGCTTGAGGCGGAAGGCAAAAAACCGGCTGAATATACGCCTGTTTTGCTGGGCATCACCAAGGCATCTCTGCAAACACGTTCCTTTATTTCTGCGGCCTCTTTCCAGGAAACAACGCGGGTGTTGACCGAAGCATCTGTCAGCGGCAAGGCCGATCTTCTGGAAGGCCTGAAGGAAAACGTTATCGTGGGCCGTTTGATTCCGGCGGGAACCGGGGCGGCAACCGCCAGCTTCAAGAACATTGCTTCACGCCGAGATGACCTCATTCTTGAGGAGCGTCGGCGCATGGCGGAGGCGGCGGCGCTTGCTGCGCCAAAGCCTGAGGCATCGGATGAGGCTTCTGAAGTGTTTGGCGGGGGGGCTGAAGAAAGCCCGGAAACCCCAAAAGATGCGAATGATGCGCCCACATCCGAATCCGGTCCCGAATCTGGCGGAGATGATTCCAGAGAATAGGGAATTTTGTTCCCATCAGGCAATATTGAGGGTCGCCCTGGGGCGGCCCTTTTTGTTTTTGGGGTATGCGGGGGATCAATATATGGATTTATAGCCGCCAAAACGGCTATCTATGGTTCTGCGCCCCCGGGGAGTAACCAAATATTTATTTGATTTATTTTTCTCAAAGGAATGCTTGACGGCAAAGGGGCAGGGGGGTATAGCCACCCTACTTAAACGCTTGGTCGTGAATTTGAACGTTGAACCCTTGCCCAAAGGTGAGGATTTCAGAAAAAATTCAAACACTTCGTTGAGTGAAAAGACGTAGCAATTGTTGGTGTATGACGGCCTCTGGTTTTGAGGTGGTCCAATGCAGCGAAAGCGCCACTAGCCTGAACATCTGGCTTGTCTGGCGCTATTTGATTGTTTTTATTGTCTTTTGTGAGAGAATTGTTGGGATACGAAAGCAAAGGGTTCGAGCGAAATGCCGACCATTAACCAGCTAGTCCGCAAGCCGCGGCAACCGAAAGTTAAGCGGAACAAGGTTCCAGCGATGGAAGCTAATCCGCAAAAACGTGGCGTTTGTACGCGCGTTTACACAACCACACCCAAAAAGCCCAACTCGGCTTTGCGGAAGGTGGCTAAAGTGCGTCTGACCAATCAGCGCGAAGTTATTTCATATATTCCGGGTGAGGGGCACAATCTGCAGGAGCACTCTGTTGTGCTTATTCGCGGTGGTCGTGTGCGCGATCTTCCCGGTGTTCGTTATCATGTTTTGCGCGGCGTTCTGGATACTCAGAGTGTCAAGGATCGCAGGCAGCGTCGTTCGAAATACGGCGCCAAGCGGCCTAAGTAAGGAGTTTATCTATG
>WFOP01000098.1 GCA_015487985.1 Hyphomicrobiales bacterium | reverse complement strand
CGCAACATTGTTGGCGGAAATGCTGGCTACTTCAGAATTTGAATCCCTTATCAAGCCGGGGTCGGACATTGATTTGCGCCGTCCCCGCTTGTTTGAGGGAATTGGGTTTGCCGAGGGGGTGGCTCTTGGTCGGGTCGTGCTCCATGACCCGCGCGTGGTGGTGCGCAATTTTGTTGCCGATGATGTGGCCCATGAGCGCGAACGGCTCGACGGGGCCATTCGCACCATGCGGGTGTCCATTGATGATATGTTTGCCTCAGGGGACATGCAGGTTTCCTCTGAGCATCGAGAAATTCTTGAAAGCTACCGTATGTTTGCCCATGATCGGGGCTGGGTCCGGCGGCTGGAAGAGGCGGTTGGCAGCGGGTTGACGGCAGAGGCGGCGGTTGAGCGGGTTCAAAACGATATCCGTGCCCGCATGCAGCGCCAGAGTCACCCCTATATTCGCGACCGGCTGCATGATCTGGACGATCTGGCCAATCGCCTGCTCAGGGTCTTGACCGGGGAGACAAATCTGTTTGAGCAACGTGAACTGCCTGAACACGCCATTATTGTTGCGCGCAATCTGGGGCCGGCGGAATTGCTTGAATATGACCGTTCCCGGTTGCGCGGGATTGTTCTTGAGGAGGGGGCGACCACTTCTCATGTGGCCATTATTGCCCGTTCCCTTGGCATTGTTGCCGTGGGGCAGGCCGATCACATCGTGGCCATGTCGGAAAGTGGCGACGACATAGTTCTGGATGGATCTGAGGGGCGTGTGTTTTTGCGTCCGACGCCGGATGTTGAGGCGACATATTTAGAAAAAATCCGGTTGCGGGAGAAACGTCAGGAAGCCTATGCCGCTTTGCGTGATGTTGCACCGATAACCAAAGATGGCACAGCCATTACGCTGCTGCATAATGCGGGGCTGGTGGCGGACCTTGAAGCGCTGAGTGAAACCGGGGCCGACGGGGTGGGGCTGTTTCGTACTGAATTGCAATTTATGGTGGCGTCAAAATTACCCCGACTGGCCGAACAGGTGGAACTTTATAAAGAGGCAATGGATTTCGCCGGGGATCGCCAGATTGTGTTTCGACTGCTCGATATCGGGGGTGACAAGGTGGTGCCCTATTTGCGTTCGGCGGCGGAGGAAAATCCGGCCATGGGGTGGCGTTCGTTGCGTCTGGCGCTGGACAGGCCGGGCCTTTTGCGCACACAGGTGCGGGCATTATTGCAGGCGGCCGGGGGACGGGCGCTAAAAATTCTGGTGCCCATGGTTACCGAAACGGCTGAATATTGTCAGGCTGTCGGGGTTATTCATCGCGAAGTTGATCGGCTGAAAAGAAGTGGCGCACCGGTCCCGGAAAAGCTGGAATTGGGGGCCATGATCGAGGTGCCCTCTGTTTTGTTTGAGTTGGATGAATTGCTGGCGCATACGGATTTTATTTCCATCGGCTCCAATGACCTTATCCAGTTTCTTACAGCAGCCGACCGGGCCAATACGCGGGTTGCAAATTCTTATGATCCCATTGCCAAGCCGCGTCTAAGGGCGATCAAACTGGTTGTGGATGCGGCCAAAAGGCATAATGTGCCTTTGACCATGTGCGGGGAACTGGCGGGGCGGCCCATTGAGGCCCTGGCGTTGCTCGCCATTGGCATGAGCAAGCTTTCAATGGGGCCTTCGTCAATTGGCCCGATCAAGGATATGGTGCTCAAGTGTGATCTTGGCCCAATCGCAGAATCGGTTGAGGCCGTGTTGTCCGGGTCGGACAAGGATCATAATATTCGTGACTTGCTTAACGAATGGGCCGATAAGCAAAACCTGCCTGTTTAGTTTGTTTCAGGACCTGACTAAACCGGATTACTCTTTTTTGGAATTATTATGGCGCTTTTACCGCAGGAAAAACTTGAAGCTCTCGAACACAGATTTGTCACCCTTGAACAGGGAATGGCAGCGAACCCGGACCCCGAAACTTATGTAAAGCTGGCCAAGGAATATTCTGATCTGCAACCCATAATCGAACCTATTCGCGAATATCAAAAGGTCCTGGATGGGATTGCGGACGCCCATGAAATGATCAATGGCGATGATAAAGAAATGGCTGAAATGGCTGAAATGGAGCTGGAAGAGCTTGAGCCGCGTCGCGAGCAACTGGTGGCGGATATCCGGCTGTTGCTTTTGCCCAAGGATGCGGCGGATGATAAAAGCGTTATTGTTGAATTGCGCGCCGGCACGGGGGGGGATGAAGCGGCGCTTTTTGCCGGGGACCTGTTTCGCATGTATCAGCGCTATGCCGAACTGAACCGCTGGAAGGTTGAGGTTCTGGAGCAGAGCGATGGAGAAATGGGGGGGTATCGTGAGTTGGTGATGTCCATTACCGGGGTTGGCGCTTATGCGCGGCTCAAGTTTGAAAGTGGGGTACATCGGGTGCAAAGGGTGCCGGATACTGAAAGTCAGGGCCGTATCCATACATCAGCGGCAACGGTTGCGGTGTTGCCCGATGTGGAGGATGTGGATATTGAAATCCGGCAGGAGGATTTGCGGATTGATACAATGCGCGCCTCGGGAGCCGGGGGGCAGCATGTCAACACAACCGACAGTGCCGTGCGCATCACCCATGAACCCAGCGGAATCGTAGTGATTGCATCAGAAAAAAGCCAGCACCAGAATCGGGCCACGGCAATGAAGTTGTTGCGGGCCAAACTTTATGATGAGCAAAAAAGCGCGCAGGATAAGGAGCGGGCCGATGCGCGGCGCGATCAGGTGGGTTCGGGGGACCGCAGTGAGCGCATTCGCACCTATAATTTCCCCCAGGGGCGGGTGACGGATCACCGGATCAATCTCACGCTTTACAAGCTGGACCGGGTGATTGCCGGGGACGGGCTGGATGAGTTGATTGATGCATTGATTACTGAAAACCAGGCGGCGCAGTTGGCGGCCATGGATGAGATTTCTTGAACTTTATTTCCATGAGTCTCACTCAAAATCAAATTGGCAAAATCTGGCGAGATCTGAAAAAACGCTTTGAGCAGGTCAGTTCAAGGCCCGGTCTTGATGCGCGCCTTCTGGTGGGGGAGGTGCTGGGGCTTGATGGCGTGCAGATGGCATGCAACGAGCGAACACAAATTCTGCCAAACCAACTTCATGAAATTGAGCAACTGGCGCAAAGGCGTCTGGCGGGCGAGCCGGTAGCGCGGATTTTGGGTTCCAAAGAGTTTTTCAGCCTGGAGTTTGATTTGAACGAGGCGACCCTTGTTCCGCGACCCGAAACTGAAATGCTTGTAGAGCGGGTGGTCGAACTGGGACAGGGGCTTGAGGCGCCAGACATTCTGGAGT
>WFOP01000097.1 GCA_015487985.1 Hyphomicrobiales bacterium | reverse complement strand
ATACTGGTGCGCGCCCTGTTGAGGAAAGAGGGTTGCCTTTCCTGAAAGGTCTTTGCCTGTTTTGGTGAATTCAAGGGCATGGTTGGGGGCAAAAGCGATGCCAACGGGAGATGCGGAGGGACACCGTGCCGCCAGGCGCTCGTTCAGCATGTTGGAGCCATAGGCAAAATAGAGAAAGGTGTTCATGGGGCAAACGTAAGCGGGAAGGGCCTGTTTTTCAGGTGGGCCGTTTTTTTGCTTTTCACTCCCCCAATGCTGCCGGTTTTGGGCCGCCGGTGGCCCAGTCGAGCAGTTCTACCGTGTGCACGATCGGCACCTGTGTTCCCGCGCCTATCTGCATCATGCAGCCGATATTTCCAGCGGCGATGACGTCGGGTTTCAGCTTTTCAAGGGTGGCTATTTTGCGTGCCCCCAGTTGGCTGGCCAGTTCAGGTTGCATCAGGTTGTAGGTGCCCGCAGAGCCACAGCACAGGTGCGGGTCCGTTGGTTCGAGTACGGTGAACCCGGCGGCGCGCAGCAGGTTTTTGGGAGCCTCCTTGATTTGCTGGCCATGCTGGAGCGAGCAGGCAGCGTGATAGGCAACTTTTATGTCGATATTACCGGAAATGCCCAATTCCTCCATCAGTTCGGAAATGTCTTTGGTCATGGCGGCGATTTTTGTTGCGTCCTTTGCCAGGGGGTCATCGCGGAACATGTGGCCATAATCTTTTACCGTGGTGCCGCAGCCCGATGTGTTGATGACCACGGTGTCCACGTCGGCCTCAATCCAGGCGTTGATATTGGCGGCTGCCGATTTGTGGCTGGCGTCGGTTTTGCCCATATGGTGGGTCACGGCACCACAACAACCCATTCCTTTGGCGATTACCACTTCGCAGCCAAATCTGGTGAGCAGGCGAATGGTGGCTTCGTTGATATCAGTATTGAGGGCCTTTTGTGCACACCCGGTGAGCAGGGCAACGCGGCGGATTTTTTTGCCTTTGGCGGGGAATATCTGAGCTTTGTCGGTATGGCTTGGTGCGGGCAGTTTTGCCGGGGCAAAATCAACCATGGCCCGAAGCAGTTTGGGCATGGCAAAGCGAAAGGGTTTGGCCATCCATGCGCCCATGATGGAAAGGCGAAACCGCTTTGGATAGGGCAGGATATTGGCCAGAACAAAGCGCATGGTGCGGTCGAGCCATGGGCGTTTATAGGTTTTTTCGACATGTTCGCGGGCCAGATCCACCAGATGCATATAATGTACGCCGGAGGGACATGTGCTCATGCAGGCCAGACAGGACAGGCAGCGATCGATGTGTTTTACGGTTTTTTCATCCGCGGGCCGGTCGTTTTCAAGCATATCCTTGATGAGATAAATGCGTCCACGCGGGCTGTCCAACTCATCCCCCAGCAACTGATAGGTGGGGCAGGTGGCAGTGCAAAATCCGCAATGCACACAGGAACGCAAAATCTCATTGGCGCGTTTGATGCCGCTGTCTTTGAGCTGGTCAGGGGAGAAATTGGTTTTCATCAGTTCATGCGTCCGGGGTTCAAAATGGTGCGGGGATCAAATTTTGAGCGCAGGCCGGCGGAGATTTTTGCCAAAGGTGCCGTTTCAGGGTGGAAGGTGTCAAAATCCCCTTTGATGCAGGTGGCATGGCCGCCAAAACGTGAGGTGATTTGGCGGGGGGTGTCGGTTTGTTCGCCGGTGACCCAGATCAGACCGCCACTCCAGTCAAAAACCGGTGTTTCAAAGCCGGCACTGTGTAACGCGCCCGCAATGGCAAAGGCATCGCCTGGCTTGACGGACAGGCGCCAGATATTGCTGGCACCGGCAAGGGCGGGCATATCGGCGATGTCTTTCCAGATGGTGTTGTCTTTAACAATTTCGCCGCCAAGTTTTTCCGCCCGGTATTTTACGGATTGGCCAAGGCCTTCTATTCTGAGTAGTGCCGCGCCATCCCTGTAGGCGGCACCGGACACATCATAGGGTGAGCCCATGGCGGCTCTCAGCTTTGCCAGTCCCTCTTCCAGCCCCATCTCAAAACGCAAGGTGGCGGTGGTTTCAGGTTTTGGCAGCACTTTGAAGGCGACTTCTGTAATGACCCCGAGGGTGCCGTGGGAGCCCGCCATCAGTTTGACCAGATCATAACCGGTGACGTTTTTCATCACCCGGCCACCGTTTTTGATGATGTGTCCTGAACCATTCACAAAACGCACCCCGATCAGACTATCCCGGCAGGCACCGGCCTTGATGCGACGCGGGCCGGAAGCGTTGACCGCCACCATGCCCCCGATTGTGGGATTGTCCTTATTGCCCAGCATGGGGGCATGGCTCAGAGGCTCAAAGGCCAGCATCTGGTTTTGTTCATCAAGGGCGGCTTCAACTTTTGCCAAAGGTGTGCCTGCCTGGGCGATGAGGGTCAGGGCATCGGGGTCATAAAGGGTGATGCCCGAGAGGGCGCCAAGGTGGAGCGGGGCGCCGGTTACGGCGTTGCCCAGCCCGGAGCGGGATCCGCCACCGATTATTTCCAGCGGGGATTTTGCATCAGCAATCATTTGGGCCAGTTCGGCTTCTGATTTTGGTGTCATGATGGGGGGGCCGTGTTTGATCTTCTTGTTTCGCTGGCGGCAAGGGGAAATACCTTGGCCGGATTAAGCAGCCAATGGGGGTCCAGCACGTCTTTGACCTGCATTTGTGCTTCAAGGTCGCGGGCATTGAATTGCGCGCCCATCAACTCGCGTTTTTCCACCCCCACCCCGTGTTCGCCGGTGAGGCAACCGCCCACTTCCACGCATAGTTTGAGGATGTCTGCACCAAGGGCCTCGGTTTTTTCCAGATCGCCGGGCTTGTTGGCATCATAAAGAATAAGCGGGTGCATATTGCCGTCCCCGGCGTGGAACACATTGCCCACTTCAAGGCCGTATTCAGCCGACATTTCAGAGATGCGGCGCAAAACGGTGGGCAACTGGCTGACGGGAATGGTGCCATCCAGGCACATATAGTCTGTCTCTTATACACATCT
>WFOP01000096.1 GCA_015487985.1 Hyphomicrobiales bacterium | reverse complement strand
GTTGGACAGGCTGCTGATCGGGTTGGCAAAAATAAAAAGTCCTAAAGTTCTGGTATTGAACAAAATTGATAAAATGCCCCACGAAAAGCTGCTGGAACTTGCCGCTGAATTGAACGAGCGGGGCGACTTTGACAACACATTTATGATTTCAGCCCTCAAGGGACACGGGGTCGATGATTTTTTGGGATGGATCGCAAAGCGCATCCCCCTTGGCCCCTGGCATTTCCCCGAAGATCAGTTGACAGACCTCAGTCTGGCCCTGACCGCAGCCGAGGTGACCCGCGAGAAACTGTTTGTGCGCGTGCATGAAGAAATCCCCTATAACATCACCGTGGAAACCGAGCGTTTCAAAGTGCAAAAAAATGGTGATTACAAAATCGATCAGGTGATTTATGTTACCCGCGACAGCCACAAGATGATTGTGCTGGGTAAAAAAGGACAGTCGATTAAAGCCATTGGCTCCGATGCGCGCAAAGAACTAAGTGAAATGTTCGGCACCAAAGTGCATTTGTTTCTGTTCGTCAAAGTGCGGGAAAACTGGGCCGATGATCCGGGGCGTTACCGCGAAATGGGCCTTGAATTTCACGACTGACCGGATGGGATATTACCATGCAATGGACAGGCGAAGGACTGATTATCGGCATACGCCGTCACGGTGAAAGCAGCGTTATTGTCGAAGCCATGACCATGGAACATGGCCGCCATATGGGGCTGGTGCGTGCTGGCAGATCCAAGAAGCAAAGTGCAACCCTGCAAGTGGGAAATTCGGTTCACCTGACCTGGCGCGCACGCCTTTCAGAACATTTGGGCGTGTTTGCGGTGGAACTGAATAGCGGACGGGCGGCGGATATGATTGCCAACCGCCAGAATCTTTATGTCAGCCAGACCATTTGTGCTCACCTGCGCTTGCTGCCCGAGCGAGATCCCCATCCCCGTCTGCTTGGTTTTGCCTTGGAAATCCTTGATGCACAGGTTCCCCTTGGTGAGCATTTGCAGATGCTGGCCCTGTTCGAGTTGGCACTGCTTGATGAACTCGGGTTTGGTCTGGATATTTCCTCCTGTGCATTGACGGGGCAAACAACGGGCCTGACCCACGTGTCGCCAAAAACCGGGCGTGCCGTCACCCGTGCGGCGGCGGAAAAATATCTGGACAGGCTGTTTGTGCTACCCGCATTTTTTACAAATCCCCATAATGCTCAAAACAACGAGATACTGGGTGCCTTAAACCTCACAGGACATTTTTTGCAGCGCCATATTTGGGATGTGCGAAAAAATTCTTACCCCCTTCAGCGAGAACAATTGCTTACGCAACTGCAAACACAGCTATAGTTGGCAAAACTGATTCGGCGTATTTTGCGCCGCCATTCATATTCTGATTCATTATCAGCACCTTGGCGTTGCTTTTTGAATCAGATTTAGAACCAACGCAAATGCCATTTTGCAAAAAATAGAATAACTGGATTGGACCATGGCCGAAATTCTGCCCCCGGACGAAAACGAAGATCAGATTGTGGACCTGAAACAGGCCCTTGAAGAGCGCTATCTTTCCTATGCGCTTTCCACCATTACCCAGCGTGCCTTGCCCGATGTGCGCGATGGTCTCAAGCCTGTGCACCGGCGTATTCTGTATGTCATGCACCTGCTTAAACTTGCGCCACAGCAAAAATACAAAAAGTCCGCCAAGGTTGTCGGCGATGTGATCGGGGGATTCCATCCTCACGGCGATCAATCCATTTACGATGCACTGGTGCGTTTGGCCCAGGATTTTGCGTTGCGCTATCCACTGGTGGACGGGCAGGGAAATTTTGGTTCCATCGACGGGGATTCCGCCGCCGCCTATCGCTATACCGAAGCGCGCATGACCGATATTGCCGCCCGCCTGCTTGAAGGCATTGGCGAAAACGCGGTGGATTTTGTCCCCACCTATGATGGCGAGGCCAGTCAGCCAGCCGTTTTGCCCGCCAATTTTCCAAATCTGCTGGCCAACGGCGCTTCCGGCATTGCGGTGGGCATGGCCACCTCTATTCCCCCCCACAATGTGGGCGAGCTGTGCGAGGCGGCTCTGCACCTGATTCACAATCCTGATGCGTCAACCGCTGACCTGATGAAATTTGTTCCCGGCCCCGATTTCCCCACCGGCGGGATATTGGTGGAGCCAAAAGAAGAAATTGAAAAGGCCTATGACACCGGGCGCGGGGGTTTTCGTGTGCGCGCGCGCTGGAACACCGAAGACGTAGGGCGCGGCACCTATCAGATAGTCATCACGCAAATGGCTTACGGGGTGCAAAAATCCAAGCTGGTTGAAAAAATTGCTGACCTGCTGCTGGCCAAAAAGCTGCCGCTTCTTAAAGACGTGCGCGACGAATCTGCTGAAGATATTCGCCTGGTTCTGGAGCCGCGTTCGCGCACGGTGGACCCCGTTATCCTGATGGAATCCCTGTTTAAGCTGACGGATCTGGAAAACCGTTTCTCCCTGAACATGAACGTGCTCGACCAGGGAACAGTACCAAAGGTCATGGGGCTGGGGCAGGTGCTCAAAGCCTGGCTGCAACACCGCAAAACAGTGCTTTTACGCCGGTCGCAATACCGGCTGGATCAAATTGACAAGCGCCTGGAAATGCTTTCAGGCTTTTTGGTTGCCTATCTGAATCTGGATGAAGTTATCCGTATCATTCGTTACGAAGACCATCCAAAGACTGAACTGATGTCCCGGTTTTCCCTGACCGAGGGGCAGGCGGAAGGCATTTTGAACATGCGCCTGCGCTCCTTGCGCAAACTCGAAGAAATCGAAATTCGCACCGAGCATGACACGCTTTCCGAGGAAAAAAAGCATATTGAAGTGCTGCTTGGCTCTGAGCGCCGCCAGTGGGGCGCCATCACAACAGAAATTACCGACCTGAAAAAGGCCTACGGTCCCCATTCACAAGCAGGCATGCGCCGCACCACGTTCGATGTGATCCCCGACAGTGAGGATTTTGATTTTGAAGCGGCCATGATAGAGCGCGAGCCGGTGACGGTCGTGCTTTCGCAAAAGGGCTGGATTCGCGCCATCAAGGGCCACAACACGGATGAAAATGCGCTTCAGTTCAAGGCAGGTGATGCGCTGAAACTTGCGCTGAAGGTTCAAACCACCGATAAACTGCTGATACTCACCACTTGCGGGCGTATTTATACCATCGGGGCGGACAAACTCCCCGGCGGGCGCGGCCATGGAGAGCCGGTGCGCATCATGCTCGATATTGAAGAGGGGCATGATATCGTGGACATGTTCACCCATGTGCCGGGC
>WFOP01000095.1 GCA_015487985.1 Hyphomicrobiales bacterium | reverse complement strand
GTCCCAAAACCGGTGCCCACTTTTGGGAGACATGCTTTTATTTGACGCATGTCTTTTGTCCCAAAACCGGTGCCCACTTTTGGGAGACATGCTTTTATTTGACGCATGTCTTTTGTCCCAAAACCGGTGCCCACTTTTGGGAGACATGCTCAAGTAACGAAAGCTACTGACCGGAAAAAACCGGGTCAAGGCGATCAAAAATTCGCTTCTTCAAACTGTCACGCAATTGATGATAGGCGGCAAGGCGCGCATCGCGCGACCCCTCCACCAAAGTGGGGTCTTCCGTCTCCCAGTGTTCGATTTTTTTTGCATCCAGATTTCGTCTGGCCACCGCTTCGCGCGCTTCTTCAGACAGCGTAATCACCAGATCAAATTTTGTCGCCACCAGTTCATCCATCGTGTGGGGGGTGTGCACCGACATATCAATGCCCAACTCCTCCATGGCCGCATGCACAAATCCATCAGCCTTGCCCGAACGGGCACCGGCAGAGCGCGAAATCACCTTGCCGGGAAACAAATACCGCGCCAGAGCCGCCGCAATGGGGGAGCGCACCGAATTCATCGAACACACAAAAAGCAGGGTAGGCAATTGGGAGTTTTGCGCATCATCGCGCGCCGCATAGGGTTGAACAGCACATAACAGGGTGAACAAGCGCCGGGCCGTGTTCATGTCCATTACCAGCTTGTTATCAAGGCGCTGACGCAGCAGTTCCGCCGCATCATTGTGTAACCCGCGCCGCCCCATATCCACCGCCTCAATCTGGTAGGGGGAAGCGGATTTAATCGCCTCGTAATAGCTTTCGCGCACCCGGAAATAGTCCCGTATCAATTCACGAAACGGGGTCAGGGAGAGGTAGTGGGCGGCGATAGGTTCAAAGCTCTTGGGGTGGCGAATGTCAAAAACCACCGAATTGCCTACAATCGACATATGCAGGGCAAAGGGGCCTTTGGCCTTTACCCGTGCGGGGAAAAACGCGTTTTCCTCCAGCAAGTCAAAAATGGCGATGCGCCGTTCGTGGGCTTCGTCAGGGCTTAGGGAAATAATAGTGCCCGGGTCCAGCGTCACCGAAGTGATTTTGTCGATATTTTTATCAAAGCTGATATCGCTCATATCGGCCCTAACGGTTCAGCCGAATGGAAACAGAACGAGCATGGGCGGGCAGGTTTTCAGCCTCGGCCAGCGTTACGGTCGCTCCCCCCAATTGCGCCAGCGCGCCGGGAGTGCAATTGAGCAAAGATGTGCGTTTCATAAAATCCATGGTGCCAAGACCCGAAGCGAATTTTGCTGTCTGGGCAGTGGGTAAAACGTGATTTGATCCCCCCACATAATCCCCAATGGCCTCGGGGGTGTGGTGCCCTAAAAACACCGCGCCCGCATTGCGCACCAGAGGCAGCAGTTCATCAGGATTATCCACCGCCAGCTCCAGATGTTCGGGGGCCATCATATTGGCCAGTTCCAAAGCCCTGCCCAAATGCGGCACCGTGATAATTGCCCCCAGCTCTTCCCATCCCTGACGGGCAATCTCAGAGCGGGCAAGGGTTTCAAGCTGGCGCTCCACTTCCGCTTCAACCGCTTCGGCCATTTCATCACTCAACACGACCGCAACCGATTTGGCGCCGGCCCCGTGTTCTGCCTGGGCCAGCAAATCCACCGCAACCCATGCGGGGTTGGCGCTGGCATCGGCGATCACCATGATTTCAGAAGGTCCCGCGATCATATCTATGCCCACGGTGCCAAATACCTGACGCTTGGCTTCGGCCACAAAGGCATTGCCCGGTCCGACAATTTTGAAAACGGGTTGAACTGTTTTTGTGCCATAGGCCAAAGCGCCGATTGCCTGGGCCCCACCAATCGGGTAAATTTCATTGACCCCTGCAACCCGTGCCGCCGCCATCACCGCCGGGTTGATTTCCCCGTTTGGAGTTGGCACGACCATGGCAATGCGCGGCACGCCGGCGACTTTGGCCGGCACCGCATTCATCAACACGCTTGAAGGATAAGAGGCCAGCCCGCCGGGCACATAAATTCCCACAGCATCAACCGGCGTCCATCGCGTGCCAAGGCTCACCCCCTGCTCATCTGTATAAATATGATCCTGAGGGAGTTGTTTGAGGTGGTGGGATCTGATTCGATCATGGGCAAATTTCAAAGCGTCCAGCACTTCAGGGGATGCTTTGTTTGCTTCATGTTCAATCTGATCGGGTGAAAAACGCAATGCCTCTTGAGTAAGGGGCAGTCGATCAAACTTTTCAGTCAACTCAATCAGCGCTTCATCGCCGCGTTCTTTTACGTCCGCGAGAATGTCAAAAACGATTTTTTGAACTTTTGCCGATGTTTGATTTTCTCCGTGCAGAACTGCAGCAAATTTTTGAGCAAATTCACTGTCATTCGCGTCTAGTCGGGCAACCATATTTATTCTCGGTTTCTAATTTGTTTCGTGGTGCGGGGTTGCCTTGGCAGCCCAGCTTGCCCCCAGATCACTCAAGCGCAATTCCAAACATTCTACCATGAGTTCCACAGTACCGCCACCGGCAAAACTCAAGGTTACCACACCGCTGGGCGCATCGGTTTCCCTAAAGGTAATCGAGAGCAAATCCAGAACGCCATCCTCAGAATCAAGGTTGATCCCCTTGGACTTGACTTTAGTCACCTTGTCAAAGTGCATGGCAGAACGCCGCCGAAGGCCTTTGGATTTAGGGTCATCCTCTTCCCAGACATAACGGTTCATAATCAATGCAAAGCGGTTATCCGACATGGCAAACCCCATCTCGTTCACCCGCAAAACGGCATCTTGTGTATAAGCGGAAATGACCTCGAGATCCTCCTGATCCAGAGCAAGCAATTTTAAATCCGGCATGATTTATGTCCCGTATAAACTTGATTTTTCAACTTAATAACTAAATTTAACATCCCGCCAGACTTGGGGGCGCAATCAGGGTTTTACAACCCCTGTGCAACACCTTAAGCATGTCGCGCCTATCGGTATTCACCCGACCTGCTTTATCTATTTGTTTTGGCGTGCCTTTTATCCCACAACCGGCGCTACCTGCGGGGCGAGCCCGAGGGCATGCTTTTGGCAGACACGCTTTAGTCATCCAGCCGTTCCACTTTTGCCCCGCACGCACTGAGTTTTTCCTCGAGCCGTTCAAATCCGCGATCAAGGTGATAAACGCGGGAAACTATGGTTTCTCCGCTGGCCACAAGGCCGGCAATAATCAAAGAAACCGATGCGCGCAAATCCGTCGCCATGACTTGGGCCCCTTTAAGATTCCTGACCCCGGTGACGGTTGCAACCTGACCTTCAATCTCTATTTGAGCGCCAAATCGCGTAAGCTCGGCCACATGCATAAAACGATTTTCAAAAATGGTTTCCTTAATCTTGGTAACCCCGTTGGCGCGAGTCATCAGGGTCATATACTGGGCCTGAAGATCAGTTGGAAAACCCGGGAACGTATCAATTTCAACATCCACCGCCTTTAGTCGTTCCCCGGTGGCTATCACGCGGATACCATCAGGCTCTTCAATAATATCAACGCCATTTGCCTGTAATACATCCAAAGCTGCCTGCAAATACCGACTTCTGGCATTTTTGAGCAAAACATTTCCACCCGTCATGGCAACCGCCATGGCAAAGGTTCCCGCTTCGATCCTGTCAGGCACCACATCTATGGTGGCGCCATGCAGTTTTTCAACCCCCTCAATAACAAGCTTTCGCGTACCGATACCTGAAATTCTGGCCCCCATGGCCACCAGACATTCTGCCACATTGGTGATTTCAGGTTCCATGGCCGCATTGAGAATTGTTGTGGTGCCTCTGGCCAAGGTCGCAGCCATCAAAATTGTATGGGTGGCACCAACAGAAGGGGTTGGCAGGCGCAGCATTGTCCCCACCAAACCATCCGGGGCCGTGGCCACAACATAGCCCTCGTCAATTTCAATATGCGCGCCAAGGGCCTTAAGACCATTGATGAAATAGTCCACCGGCCTTGAACCAATGGCACACCCCCCGGGCAGTGAAACGCGCGCTTGATGCTCGCGCGCCAACAGTGGCCCGATAACCCAGAAACTGGCCCGCATGGCGGTCACCAGATCATAGGGGGCGCAAGTATCTGTGATTACAGGGGTTTCAAAACTCATCCCGGCGCTGTGCAAACTGTCATCGGCTTCCACAGTGTCAATTTTTGCACCATGATTGGCCAGAATTTTCTTTAACTGACGCACATCAGCCAGATCGGGCACGTTACGCAAAACCAGTTTTTCATTGGTCAGGAGCGAAGCGATCATCAGGGGGAGCGCGGCATTTTTTGCGCCGGAAATGGGGATTTCTCCATTTAGCTGATTGCCACCCACCACACGAATTTTTGCCATTCTTGTTTTACCCATCAATTTATGCGCCCCTTAAAGAGGCGGCCGCACGATTGCCACACAGAACTCAAACAGATGAACCACGGGCGAGCCGATACGAAATAAAAACCAAATCAAGTGCTATCCCAGCCAAAGACCTCTCGCAAGCATTGCTTTGAAATTGTGACTGATTAAGGGAAATTCAAGGACTTAGGCTCACCAATATCGCCAAATCGGTGATTGGAGCAAATTCAAATACTCAGTTTTTTGAGCTTTGGCCCCGGGCCTCCTGAGCCCGTTTTTTGGTTTGTGTTTTGCGTCGCTTGAGATTTTCACGCAGTTTTTGCGCCAGTTTTTCTTCCCGGGTCAGATTTGGTGAAGGTTTTACCATTGTTTTTTCTCATAAATGCAATGTTAGAGGTGTTTGGCAAAATCTGCCGCGATCCGATTAACTTAACGCTGATTGCATGAATTGCCAAAGGCTTTGCATTTGGCCTTGCGTAGCGATTGCTCCTATGGCAGTAACGAGCCGGTTTTGACCTGTTGGTCATATATCCAGCGCCGCCGTAGCTCAGGGGTAGAGCACTCCATTGGTAATGGAGAGGCCGACAGTTCGAATCTGTCCGGCGGCACCATTTATTTATC
>WFOP01000094.1 GCA_015487985.1 Hyphomicrobiales bacterium | reverse complement strand
TTGGCATGAAGGGGGGGGCCGCAGGGGGCGGTTTTGCCCAGGTTATTCCCATGGAGGAAATCAACCTGCATTTCACCGGGGATTTTCATGCCATCAGCGCCGCCCACAATCTGCTTTCCGCCATGATTGACAACCACATTTATTGGGGCAATGCGCTGGATATTGATACGCGGCGCGTATCATGGAAACGGGTTGTGGATATGAATGACCGCGCCTTGCGGGACATTGTGAGTTCTCTTGGCGGCGTTGCCAACGGGTTTTTGCGCCAAACCGGGTTTGATATTACAGTTGCCTCCGAAATCATGGCAATACTTTGCCTTGCCAGCGATCTGCGTGATCTGGAAAAACGCATCGAAAACATTGTCATCGGGCAAAACCGGGATCGGCAAAATATCACAGCAAAACAAATCGGGGCCGCCGGGGCGATGAGTGTTTTGCTGCGCGATGCGATCAAGCCCAATCTGGTGCAGACGCTCGAACATACCCCCGCTTTTATCCATGGGGGACCATTTGCCAATATTGCCCATGGGTGCAATTCGCTCGTTGCCACAAAAACCGCACTTAAACTTGCGGACTATGTTGTCACCGAGGCCGGTTTCGGGGCTGATCTGGGGGCGGAGAAGTTCCTTGATATCAAATGTCGCATTGGCAAACTGAACCCGGCGGCGGTGGTGATTGTTGCCACTATCAAAGCGCTGAAGTTTCAGGGGGGGGCAGACAAAAATTCTTTGAACAGGGCTGATTTGGCGGCCCTTGGTGAAGGCATGACAAATCTGGGGCGGCATATGGCAAATATGAAAAAATTCGGCCTGCCGGTAACCGTTGCCATCAACCGTTATTCCAGTGATACCGATGCCGAAGTGCAGGCCGTGATGGCATATTGCGAAACGTTGAATGTTGCCGCCCATATCTGCACCCATTGGGAAAATGGTGGAAAAGGGGCGCTTTCACTGGCAGAACATGTCGTGGAACTGGCGGATAGCGGGAAAGCCAGATTTGCCCCCCTTTATGAAGACGGTTTGGGCATATGGGAGAAAGCCCGGCATGTGGCACGCACAATCTATGGCGCAAAAGACCTTGCAGGAGACAGGAAAGTGCTGGCGCAAATCCAGGCATTGCAGGATCAGGGGTTTGGTCACCTGCCGGTATGCATGGCCAAAACCCCCTATAGTTTTTCCACCGACCCGGACGTAAAAGGCGCCCCCACCCGACATATCGTGCCGGTGCGCGAAGTGCGCCTTGCTGCAGGGGCGGGTTTTATTGTGCTGGTGTGCGGCGACATCATGACCATGCCCGGATTGCCCCGGCACCCGGCGGCGGAGAAAATTGGTATTGCAGAGGACGGGGAAACCGTGGGGCTGTTTTAAGCCGAACCTTCGCCAAAGTTTTTATCAAAAAAATCCTGATACCAATTGCGGGTAAAACGATAATATTGCACGCCGTGGTCCAGGGTTGCCAACTGAAACAAGGCGTGTTCGCGCATAGCGGGGGGAATACCTGCCTCTTTCATCTGCTCCTGCATGGCGGAAAGTCGCGAAATCTTTTTATCCAGCAATGCGATATGAATCTTTATATGTTCTCTTCGGCTTTCTTCATCCAGATGGCCAAAGAAAAACAATCGCACCAGCGTTTCATCCCTGACATCGGGGGCTTCAAGCCCCTGTTCCAGCCAACTGATATAGGCATCTTTGCCCGCCGGGGTAATGGCATAAATTTTCTTCAAACGCCCATTGTCCACCAGATCGCTGACCGTCACCCATTTGTTTGCCAGCAGCTTTTTCAGCGCCGGGTGAATTGAGCCCATGCTGGCCTTGTAGAAAAACGCCGTAGAATTTTCGATGGCTTTTTTTACGTCATAGGCACTGCGATCACGAAACATCAGCAGGCCCAGAATAATCTTGTCCTGAATGGCGGCCATATCAAAACTCCCTGTACTCAATTATATTTTGGGTCACCGGTTCAAAAGGAACATCCATCTGTTTGAGATAGCGATCAAAAAAGTGAACCATGACATTGTTCAATTCCAATCCGAATTCCTTTTGATTGACCGGGCCTAAAAGAGGCAACAATTTGAGGAACGAGACATAGTTCAGATCGGTGAAATTCATATGCCGCGCGCCGGCAAAAACCGCATAGCAACCCGGTTGCCCGCTATGCTCCATCAGGGGCAGGTTGATGTTTTCAGCATTTCTCAAAGTCGCATCCAATACGGATTCTGCGGCCATCAAAAAGCAGGTTGGGGTGCCGGGGCGACTTTGCTCCACCGGCACATCATATGCAAAGGGACCATCCAGATTGAGTACGGCGCTGATATCGGGGCTGGAAAGAGACACCGCATTGACGGTTATCCCCCCAAGGGAATGGCCCATCAAACCGATTTTCGCCGTATCCAGCCCCTGAGCCAACCGGGCGGGGAACTGCTCCAGGGCTGCACCGGAAATCGCATCCACCAAAACGTTTGTATCCTCAACCCACTGGCGGATTATCCCCTGATAATTTTTGAATGCGGGTCCTTGAGCCAACCCACGCATGGCGGACCAGTATTGAGCATAGTCAGCAGCACCTTCAATCTCGTTCAGGGCATTTTGAAACGCTTTGGCCGAGCGGGCAGAAAAATTTTCAAAATCTGCAAAATCGACATAGGCGGGATGGCCGGCATCATGGGAAACAAATGTGCCATCGCGATATTCTGTCACCAGAGAGGTGCCGGGGTGTGAAATGGCCAACACCACATACCCGTTACTGGCCAGTTCCTGCATATTTACTGTATTTTGCTCGGCAAAAGAGGCGAAGCCGTGATTGAAAATCACCACCGGAAATTTGCCTGTCGCAATTGCTGCATCCTTAAATGACAGCGAAAGCTCTTCCTGGGCAAGAAACTCGGGCATGTTGAATATTTTCAGGGCTGCCGCAGAAACCCTTTTCGAAGATACCGGGTTCAGCTCACCTTCGCGCTGATGGCTTGGATACCAGGCGCGAATATTGAGTTTGCGGGTATGCGCCAGAATGGCAGAGGAAAATTCAAAATCAAAATTTTGCGCGCCGACCCTGTATTGCCCGGTTGGCTGAAATTTCTCAATCGGACGCAAAACAATCACATAAAGCAGAAGAGCGCCCACAAGCAGAATTACAACAAGTCCGGCAACAATTTTCAACATCATCATTCCATCATTATATCTACTAGATATATGTCGTATAGACTGAATGTTTGGTATTGTAAATATCACGCATTTTTAGAAAACCGCTGAAGTTCGGGGGCGGGTTTCAATATGCAAAGTTCAGGGGGTCGTATTCAACGCCAGCTCTGCCTCATACTGATTTGCGGCATTTCGCAGAAATTGCCCGGCAAAGGGCACAAATGAGCGCATGATTTCCAGATGATAAGTATATTCATCGGTTTTCATTATAATCACCTGTACCTTGTCCAGCACCGAACGTGCGCATCCGTTAACGGGCATTTCAGACAGGTCAAGCGGACATCCGGCACCTATTATGGCGCTCGCCAAAGGCCCTGAAATTATAAGCCCGATCTGGCGATGGGTAATGTCCACCAGTGAATGGGGCACCTCAGCGCGCAAATGTGCAAAATTCTTCGCCAGGGGATTTGCCAGTGCCATTGGCACCATCAATTGCCATTCGTCGGGCCCAAGACAAAGAGAAAAACTTTGGCCCGTCCGGGCCATTCCCCCAACCTTTCCCGGGATAGGTGCGCCAAAGGCACCCGCTGCCTTATCAAGGTTTTCAGGGGCAAGCCCAAGGGAAAATCGCGCGATTTCAGGGGCCATTGCAAGTGTTGTGCCCGAGGCACCGCTAAATAACAGGTTATGAGGGGAATCATGGCGGATATTTTGCAAATCACCCATTTAGCCGGTTCCCTTTTGGATCATAAAAAACAGGTTCGACAACTTTTACCCGGTGAACTTTGTCAGGCATTGGCACATATAATTCTCTGTCTCTTATACACATCTGACGCT
>WFOP01000093.1 GCA_015487985.1 Hyphomicrobiales bacterium | reverse complement strand
TGCAAACCCGCAAACACCCGCTTTGACATCCCAAATCGTTCAAGCCATTCATCGCGAAATCGGCGGAGAAATCAACTGGCTGGCTCAAACTATCGCCTGCGAGATCATTGCCCCCAAATCAACCAACAGCATTGAAATTGCAACCCAGGCCGTTAACACGCTCCCGGTTGATGTCGTCATGGTTCCCCGCGCCAACCGCCGCAAAAAACTGCTGCTGGCCGATATGGATTCCACCATGATCGAGCAGGAATGCATTGACGAGTTGGCAGACGTCCTTGGCCTGAAGCCTGAAATTTCAGCAATCACTGAACGTGCCATGCGCGGGGAGCTTGATTTTTCAGAGGCACTCAAAACCCGCGTTGCCCTGCTTAAGGGTCTTGATCTGGATGTCATAAAACAAGTGCGCCGCCAAGCCATCACCTTGTCCCCCGGCGGGCGGGTTCTGGTTAAAACCATGCAGGAATATGGCGCATATACTTCACTGGTCTCAGGTGGTTTCACCCTGTTCGCCGACTATTTTGCCCGGCGCATCGGTTTTGATGAGGCAATCGCAAATATACTGGAAATGGATGAGAATCAAAAATTAACCGGCACTGTGAGCCTGCCCATTGTGGACAGCGAAACGAAAGTTAACCGCCTGCGCACACTTGTTTCCCAATTAAAAATCACAACAGCCGATGCTGTTACCGTGGGCGATGGAGCCAACGATCTGCCCATGTTGCAGGCCGCCGGGTTGGGGGTTGCCCTGCATGCAAAACCTGCGGTCGCCGCCGCCGCCCCCTATTGCATCAGGCACGGCGATCTGACTGCCCTGCTTTATCTTCAGGGCTTCAATGAAGAAGAATTCGTACGCTGACCCAAAAACTTATTCAAGCGGCAGGTCAATATACCATTTAAGACCATCGGAATCCGACAATACCAGGCTGATTTCTTTTGCGCCGCGTTCAAGCGCCAAATCAAATAGCGCCTTGAATTCCTCAATTGAACCGATCCGTATACCATCTACCTCTGAAAGCACCCGTCCTGAACGAACCCCCGCCTTGAAAGCCCGGGATTCCCTGACAACGTCACTGACAAACACCCCGTTTGTATTCTTGCCCCGATCAATGATCGTCAGCACGTCAGGGGTTAAGGGCATAAGTGAAAACCCCAAAATCCGCTCGATTTCCACCGGCAGGGCACGATCGGTCCCTTCTGAGGCAGCACTCTCATTGCGTGACGCGGCAACCATGAGTTCACCGACTTCCAACTGCCCCAATGTGATGCGGACTTCAACCAGTTTTCGATCGCGGAAAACCTGCACCAGAGAAGAAGTGCCCACCGGGGTTTGCGCAACAATGCGCGGCAAATCCCGCGTCTCAATTATCGGTTTGCCGTCAAACATCATAATCACGTCGCCCGGCTCTAATATTCCCTGCGAAGGCCCCCCGCGCGTGACTTCCACCACGAACGCACCAATGGCGGCACTTTGTCCCAATGAGGCCGCCAGTTCTTCAGTAACCTCCTGAATGCCCACCCCCAGCCAGCCGCGCCGCGTTTCCCCAAACTCCCTCAACTGCTCAACAATGGGGGCCGCCAGATTAACCGGTACCGCAAAACCAATCCCGCGTGAACTGCCCCCGCGCGCAACAATCGCTGTGACAATCCCCACAACCTTGCCCTCCATATCAAACAAAGGCCCACCCGAATTACCCAGATTTATGGCCGCATCGGTTTGAATAAAATCATCATATGGTCCTGAATTTATATCCCGATTTCGCGCTGACACAATGCCCAGGGACACCGAACCGCCAAGGCCAAACGGATTGCCGATGGCCATCACCCAATCCCCGACTTCTGCTTCGTCGCTATTGCCGAATTCAACAAAAGGCAATGGGTCATCCGCTGAAATTTTCAGAACCGCAAGATCAGTTTTTGCATCCGCACCAACGAGTTCGGCAACATATCTGGACCCCGTATCCGTATAAATCAGAATTTCATCGGCCCCCTCTATCACATGATAGTTGGTGACAATCAGTCCCTGCGGGCTGACGATGAACCCGGAGCCAAGACTGCGGGCCTGACGCATGGCCTCTTCCCCCTGTCCTGAATTCGGGTTGAGATTGTCAAACATTTCGCGCAATGGAGAACTTTGAGGCAGGTCAGGAAACGGCTCTCCCCGCCCGCCCTGAAAGCTGCGTGAGGTGCCAATATTTACAACGGCCCCGGAAAGCCGCGCCGCCAGTTCGGCAACAGAGGCCGGCCCCTGCGCAAAACCGGGAAAAACCATAAAACTGTTTGAAACGATCACAAAAACCAAAACCCCCAAAAGGCGGGCAATTCTGCTCTTTGAAAAATTCATCATGTCCCTCTTTCTATCGCGCCCAATATGTTTTGGGGCTCTTGTGGCCTAGCTTTTCAATATGAAAAGCACAATAAGGCCCAATGCGGCGAAAGTCAGTGCAACGACACGAAGTTTTGAGTTTGGAGTTTCAAGGAGAGAGACCAGCGCCCGCTTCATCTGCTCTGGAAAGGCTGCATAAAGCAACCCCTCCAGAACCATTGCCAAAGCGAGCGCTGAAAACAGGTCGTTCACTACTGACCAGGCGCACGAGAAGTTCTTGCCGGAACTTCACTGCCAATCCCTGTACCGAAATACTTGAAGAACTCGGAATCAGGCGACAAAACCAGAGATGTATCGGTGCCACCAATGGATTTGCGATAGGACTCCAGGGAGCGATAGAATTCAAAAAACTCTACGTCCCGATTATAGGCATCAGCAAAAACACGGTTACGTTCCGCATCCCCTTCACCTCGCGTGATTTCAGATTCCTTGTTGGCGGTCGCAATGATTTCGATCGCCTGACGATCCGCAACCGCTGTCAATGCCTGAGCAAGTTCCTGACCGCGCGCACGGGCAAGAGCTGCCTGTGCCAAACGTTCCGCCTTCATACGGTCAAAGGTTTGGGAAGAAACCTGAGAGGTCAGATCCGTGCGCAAAACCCGCACATCAACGATATCGATCCCCAGTTCTGCCATGTCTCTTCGCAGGATGTTGCGTGTTTCAAGCATCATTTCCGTGCGTGCAGCACTCAGGGCGGCGTTAAAGTCGCGTTTACCGTAAACCTGACGCAGGGCCGCATCAAAACGTGTCGAAATACGCCGCTCAGCTGTTTGCAAATTCCCCGACACACTTTCTCTAAACAAAGTGGGGCTGGCAATTTTGAAGGTTACAAACGCATCCACGACATAAAATTTACCATCCGAAACCTGCAACAGAATATCATCCAGATCATAACGCACCAGTCGATCTTCGATAATTTGTACGGATTCAACAATATCGGTGGGGATTTTGAAATAAATCCCGGGTTCGCTGTAAACCCGCGTAATTTCACCAAACCGGGTAACAATGGCCTGATCACGCTCGTTGACCACAAAGATTGAGGAAAACAAAATATAGGATGCAGCGATCACTGCAATCAGAATTATATTTAATCTGCTCATGATCTAATTCCCCTGCCCGCTGGTTGAAGACCGCAACTCATTTAGCGGCAGATAAGGAACAACCCCGGAACCGGCTTCCCCTTCAATAATCACCATGTTTGATGCCCCAAGAACCTCTTCCATCGTTTCAAGGAACAGGCGCTTGCGCGTCACTTCGGGCGCTTTGGCATATTCTTCATAAACGGAAATAAAACGGGCCGCCTGACCCTCGGCTTCCTTTACCACCCGGTCTTTATATGCGGCGGCATCCTCGGTAATCTGGGCCGCCTGACCCCGTGCATTACCAAGCAGCGT
>WFOP01000092.1 GCA_015487985.1 Hyphomicrobiales bacterium | reverse complement strand
GGAGGGGGGGAGCCGGTTTTTGCCCCCGTCGGTGATAAAGTCTGATTCTTCACCAAGTCCGCCATAGCCGATGTTCCAGCAGGTAAGGTTAAGGGTTGTGTCAAGTTCTTCTGGCAGACTGGGGGGTTGGTTTAGAATCTGTGCTTTGTTTCCATGGGGGAAAAAGCGGTTCATTATGAAAACCACAACGACATATATTGCACTCAGGGCAACAATGACCAGCCACCAGTTTCCCCAGTTTTCCACACCAAAACCTCTTTAGAATATCCGTTAGTGCCTCGCCAGATCCGAGAGCAGGCCGGCGGCAACCGAAAGCCTTGAGACAGTGAGTTCGCCTTCAGTCAATTCGGTGACCATGGTTTCGATGCGCGAAATTTCACCCGACAAGGCATTGTCCCAGGCCTGCATGCGTTTTTCAATAGTTCCCTCGCCGGCTCTTAGCACATCCATGGAAAGATCCCGCTGGGCGCGCATGACGTTGGCCAATGCCCGGTCAAGGGCCATCCGGTCATAATGGTCCACGGTTTTAACATGGCGGGAAAGTTCGGTTATGCGGCCAAGGCGGAAGCGTTCAAGCACCGCAAAATAACCCCTGGCGGCCAGTTCGACTTCGGTGCCGCTTTGTTCTGAAAGCAATACGATGTCGGAGGCCAAAGTGAGGGCGCTCAGCTCGGCGATGCGCCGGGCGATATCTTTTGGTGCGCCTCCCTCTTCAAACTCGGCGGCCTGCCGGGCCACGCTTTTTTCGATGAAAGGGGGCAGGATGTCCGAGAGGGAATTGCGTACCTTTTCAATCCCGCTGGAATAGGTTTTCACGATGGCGGCCAAGCCGGTTTCAAAGGATATATTGCGCAGGAACCACAGGGTCTGATTGACCAGCAATGTCTGGACTTCGGAATAAAGAAACAGTTGTACAGCGCCGGTAACCCTGTTGTCCAAGGCGTCAATGGAGGCGTTCAGACCGGTAAGGTCAAAACTGTCGCGGGCGGCGGCGTAGGCATAGGCCACCTGAGCGGCATCGGCGGAGGTGGCGGAGGTCATTTTATGCACATAGGCCGGGCCGCCCCGGTTGATCATGGCATTGGAAAGCACGGTGGCGATCACTTCGCGGCGCAGCCGGTGGTTTTCAATGGTCTGGGGTTGTTGTCCGGTCAGTTGCAGGGGGAAGTAGCGATAAAGCTCCTTGGCCAGATAGGGGTCGTCAATCACATTTGAGGCCAGCAGTTCGGCCTGCAGAATGTTTTTGGCATAGGCCAGAAGAATGGATGTTTCAGGTCGGGTCAGGGGCTGGTTGGCGTTTAAGCGCTCTGCCACCTCCATGTCATCGGGCAAAAATTCCACGGCCCGGTCGAGTTCACCTTTTGCATCCATGGCCTGCATCAGAGAGAACAGGTCGGCGGTTTCATCCATACCCCGGAACTGGGTAAGGGAAAGGGTGAGGGTTTGCAGATAATTGTTGCGCAGGCAAAGTTCGGCAACCTCATCGGTCATTTGAGCAAGAAATTCATTGCGCCCGGCCAGGTCCATCAGGCCGTCACGCACCAAGGTGCCAAGGGCGATTTTGATGTTCACCTCCAAATCCGAGGAGTTTACACCGGCAGAATTGTGGATGGCATCGGTATCGATCAGCCCCCCGTTCCGGGCAAATTCAATGCGGGCCAGTTGGGTGATGCCCAGATTTGCGCCCTCGCCGATACATTTGGCCCCCACTTCTTTTGCCGTGATACGAATGGGGTCGTTGGCCTTGTCGTCGGCGTCGGCATTGCTTTCGGAGGAGGCGCGGACATAGGTGCCGATACCTCCGAACCAGAGCAGGTCGGCCCTGGTTTTCAAAATGGCGTTCATCACCTGTGTGGGGGTATGTTTTTCTCCTGAAATTCCCAATGCCTTTTGAGCCTCTTTGGACAGGGAAATGGATTTTGAGGAACGCGGGAAAATGCCCCCGCCTTTTGAAATCAGGTCCTTGTTATAATCCTGCCAGGAGGAGCGGGGCAGATCAAACACCCGTTTGCGTTCTTTATAGCTTGAGGGGGCGTCCGGGTTGGGGTCGATAAAAATATCCCGGTGATCAAAGGCGGCTATCAGGCGGATTTCTTTTGAGAGCAGCATGCCGTTGCCAAATACGTCCCCCGACATATCCCCCACACCCACAACCGAAACCGGCGAGGTCTGAATATCACGGTCAAGCTCGCGGAAGTGGCGTTTGACCGCTTCCCAGGCGCCACGGGCGGTAATGCCCATGGCTTTATGGTCGTAACCGGCGGAGCCACCCGAGGCAAACGCATCCCCGAGCCAGAAATTGTGCTCTTGAGAAATTGCATTGGCTGTGTCGGAAAAGGTTGCGGTGCCCTTGTCGGCGGCGACCACCAGATAGGGGTCGTCGCCGTCGCGGCGCACAAGATTTTTGGGGGGAAGAACTTTTTCCCCATCCAGATTATCGGTTACATCGAGCAGGGTGTTGATGAATATTTTATAGCAGGC
>WFOP01000091.1 GCA_015487985.1 Hyphomicrobiales bacterium | reverse complement strand
GGACTATGGTCCGGCCCCCGAAGCTCCTGAAATGGCGAACAATTGGCTTGATGCCAACAAGCGCACGTTTGGCCATTTTATCGGCGGTCAGTTCACCAAACCGGGCAACACCTTCGCCGCGATTAATCCTGCCACCGAGCAGGAACTGGGTCAAATCAGTGATGGCAGCAAAGCCGATGTTGACAGGGCGGTAAAAGCGGCTCGCGCAGCCTTCCCCGATTGGCAGGCCTTGAGCGGATTTGAGCGGGCAAAATATCTCTATGCACTGGCCCGGCAGATTCAAAAGCACGCCCGCCTTTTTGCCGTGCTCGAAACCATGGATAATGGCAAGCCGATCCGCGAAACCCGAGATATTGATATTCCGCTGGCCATTCGCCATTTTTATCACCATGCGGGCTGGGCGCAGCATCTTGAGCGAGAATTTCCCGAACATTCCCCCTATGGGGTGTGCGGGCAGATCATCCCGTGGAATTTTCCCCTTTTGATGTTGTCATGGAAAATTGCGCCGGCTTTGGCAGCGGGCAACACCGTGGTGCTCAAACCCGCTGAATATACCTCCCTGAGCGCGCTGTTATTTGCGCAAATCTGCGTCAAGGCTGGCTTGCCCGAGGGGGTGGTCAATATCGTGACCGGAAAAGGGCAAACCGGCGCGGCGCTGGTTGAACATGAAGATGTGGACAAAATCGCCTTCACCGGTTCTACCGAGGTGGGCAAAATTATCCGCACCGCAACCGCGGGCACCGGCAAGGGCCTTTCTCTCGAACTGGGGGGAAAAAGTCCCTATATCGTGTTTGAAGATGCCGATATTGACAGCGCCATCGAAGGGCTTGTGGATGCCATCTGGTTCAATCAGGGCCAGGTATGTTGCGCCGGATCAAGGCTGCTGGTGCAGGAAAGTATTGAAACCCGGTTTCTTGAAAAACTCAAATTGCGCATGGACCAGTTGCGGGTTGGCGACCCGCTGGACAAATCCATTGATATGGGGGCACTGGTGGACCCGGTGCAGCTCAAAAGCATTCAGGATATGCTGGCCCTTGGAGATAAAGAAGGGGGCACAAGATATGAGGCGGCGGGGGATTTGCCCAATCAGGGCTGTTTCATCAAACCCACATTGATATCCGACGTTTCCCCGGCCCATACCCTGGTCGCTGAGGAAATTTTTGGCCCCGTACTGGTTGCCATGAGCTTTCGCAACCCCGATGAGGCGGTGGCACTGGCCAACAATTCAAAATATGGTCTGGCCGCGTCTGTCTGGACGGAAAACGTCAATCTGGCCCTTGATATTGCCCCGCGCATCAAGTCGGGCATTGTCTGGATTAACTGCACCAACCAGATGGATGCCGCCGCCGGTTTTGGCGGTTATAAAGAAAGTGGATTTGGTCGCGAAGGCGGCAAAGAAGGCATGGTTGCCTATCTCAAACGCAACTGGATCGGGGATGCCGGGCCTCAAAAGGCCAATGCGGCACCAAAGCCGGCCCCGGCCGCCAGTGTGCAGGGCATTGACCGCACCGCCAAAATGTATGTTGGCGGCAAACAGGCGCGCGGAGATTCCGGCTATGCCCGCTCGGTTCTGAACCCGGGAGGCGAAGAAATCGCAACCGTGGCCGATGGCAACCGCAAAGATATTCGCAACGCCGTTGAAGCGGCGCGCGCTGCCTTGGGATGGGCAGACAAAACCGCCCATTTGCGGGCGCAAATCCTTTATTATCTGGGGGAAAATCTGGATTATCGCAAAGGCGAATTTGCCGACCGGCTCCGCCAGATGACGGGGGTGAGCGCTACTGCGGCAAAAAAAGAGGTGGACCTGTCCATCGAGCGTCTGTTCGCCTTTGCCGGCTGGGCGGACAAATATGACGGCGCGGTGCACAATGTGCCCATTCGCGCGGTGTCCGTTGCCATGGTGGAACCCATCGGGGTGATCGGCATGGTTGCCCCCGATGAGGCGCCCCTTTTGGCTTCGGTTTCCATGTTGGCCCCGGCGGTCGCGATGGGAAATCCGGTAGTTTTAGTCCCCTCAGAACATCATCCTTTGGCCATAACGGACCTTTATCAGGTGATTGAAACCTCAGATGTACCCGGCGGTGTCATCAATAT
>WFOP01000090.1 GCA_015487985.1 Hyphomicrobiales bacterium | reverse complement strand
GTGATAGAGCAGGTGCGGGGGGGCGCGCACCCGAACCTGTATTCACTGGGGCGTCGATTGCGTGAGCGGGGCGGTGGATTTTATTCGGAAATCCGTGTGGATGACATGCGCCAAACATTGCGCCAATTGCAACAGACCCGGGGCAGGCCGGGGCATCGTATTCTTGTCGTGGATGCGATGGAGGACTGCAATCGCAATGCCGCCAATGCGTTGTTAAAAACGCTGGAGGAACCGCCATCAGATACTTTGGTTATTCTGGTGTCGCATCGTCCCGGGCGGCTTTTGCCCACAATTCGTTCGCGTTGTCAGGCTCATGCCATGCGTGCACTGGATGATGAGCAGGTAAAGCAGGTTCTGCTTGGGGCTGATATGGAGCAGAACGCGGTTGCACAAGCCGTTGGGCTTGCCGGAGGGCGGCCACGTCGTGGCTTTGAGGCCCTGGCCATGGGGCAAAGCAAATTGCTCAATTCTCTGGCGGACTGGCTGAAGGCGCCGGGGGAAAGCCCGGAGGAAAATCTGCTGAAGCTGGCGGAGGGGCTGGCTGACAAAAGGAATTTAACTGAAAACGGTTTCGCCCGTGAAATGCTTCTGGACTGGATCGCGCAAAGCGTTACAAATGCGGCGTTGCATCTACCAGATATCCGCCAGGCGGTTAATTCGGCAAATGCCTTGTGGGAGCAGGCCAACAAGCTATTTGAACAAACGGATACTTATAATCTTGATGCCAAACAATGCCTCATTATACTGTTCGACGAGATAATAGATCATACAAAGCTTATTCATTCCAATTCCTAGAAAATTTCAATCAGGATTCATATGTCCAGCAACAGCTTTTATATCACGACGCCAATCTTTTATCCCAATGGCGTTCCCCATATCGGGCATGCCTATACGGCGCTGGCGTGTGACGCCATTGCACGTTTTCATCGTCTTGACGGGCGTGATGTTTTCTTTCTGACCGGTACCGACGAACACGGGCTGAAAATGCAGCAGACCGCCGAAAAAGAGGGCATCACCACGCTTGAACTGGCCACACGCAATGCTGAAGTGTTCGACCAGTTGTGGCGCGCACTCAATATCTCATATGACGATTTCATTCGCACCACAGAGCAGCGTCACCATGATTCTTCGCAAGAAATCTGGAAACGAATGGCGGCCAACGGGGACATCTATCTGGATACTTATGCAGGTTGGTATTCGGTGACGCAGGAGGCCTATTTCGAAGAAAAAGAAACAGAGGTTGGCGAAGATGGAATTCGGCGGGAGCCGCTTGGTTCTGTTGTTGAGTGGGTGGAGGAGGAAAGTTATTTTTTCCGTCTCAGCGCATTTGGGGAACGGCTGCTGGCCCATATTGAGGCCAACCCCGATTTTATCGCCCCTCCCGAGCGCAGGAACGAAGTGATTAGTTTCATCAAATCCGGCCTGCGCGATATTTCTGTGTCGCGGACTAATTTTGACTGGGGGGTAAAAGTCCCGGGAGATGAAAAGCACGTTATGTATGTGTGGGTTGATGCGTTGACCAATTATATCACGGGAGCGGGGTTCCCGGATGAAACCGATGAGCGTTGGCGATTCTGGCCCGCAGATGTGCATATGATTGGCAAGGACATTGTGCGTTTTCATGCCATTTATTGGCCGGCATTTTTGATGTCTGCTGGTATTGAACTGCCCAAACGGGTTTTTGGTCACGGGTTTTTACTCAGCAAGGGGCAAAAAATGTCCAAATCCGTGGGCAATGTGGTGGAACCCTTTGCCCTGATTGAAAAATTTGGCGTTGATGCGGTGCGGTTCTATTTTTTGCGTGAAGTGTCGTTCGGGCAGGATGGTTCATATTCGGATGAGTCCATTATCAATCGCACCAATGCGGATTTGGCCAATGATTTGGGGAACCTGGCGCAACGTTCGCTGTCAATGGTGGCCAAACACTGTTCGGGGCGTGTGCCTGAAGCCGGGGAATTGACGCCAGCGGATTTGGCCATTCTGGCGGCGGTTGATGGTTTGCTTGAGCCAAGTCGCGGGTTTGTGGACAAACAGGCTTTGCACCACTGGGTTGGCGGTATCTGGCAGGTCGTGGGGGATGCAAATCGCTATTTTGCCGGGCAGGAGCCGTGGGGCTTGCGCAAAACTGACCCTGAACGCATGCAAACCGTGCTTTATGTGACCGCCGAAGTTATTCGTCAGGTCGCTATTCTGGCGCAACCGATCATGCCCGATTCCGCGGGGAAATTGCTTGATTTGTTAAGTATTTCCCGGGATAAACGCGACTTTACCGCGCTTGGGGAAAATGGACGATTGGTGGCCGGGGTGGAATTGCCCGTGCCAAGTGGGGTATTCCCGAGATATGTAGAACCGGAAACGGCAAAAAGCTGATGTTGATTGACAGTCATTGCCACCTTGATTTTGATGTGTTGTGTACGGATTTGCCGGATGTGTTTTCTCGTATGGAGGACGCGCAGGTTGGCGGATGTGTGACCATCTCAACCCGGGTCAAAGAGTATGAT
>WFOP01000089.1 GCA_015487985.1 Hyphomicrobiales bacterium | reverse complement strand
TGCCAGAAAAACACTTACCGTGCTCACGCTGGCAATCAGGGTGCTTCGCCGTCGCAACCGAATTTCGCGTTGTTGGCGCGCCTGTTTGCTAAAACCGGCAACTTTTGTGGAGGTTGCCGGTTGTTCCATGTTTTTGTTTTCGGACATAAATGCCAGATTATTCGATTACCGGGACTCCGGTTTCACTTTGCAACCAGCGCGCTTCAATGCTGGCAAGGGTGCCATCTGCTGTCATTCCTTCAAGGGCCGCATCAACACATGCCAGCAATGGGTTTCCTTTTTCCAGCACGGCACCAAACTGGTCCAGTTGGCCAGTCGCATCAGCCGGGAATTGTCCCAATACAACGCCGTCATCCAGAAGAACAGCAGCAGTAAACAGTGCCGATGGCAGATCAAGCATAACAGCATCGATCTGGTTTGATTTCAGAGCTTCGGTAAGGTCGGCATTGTCATCATATAGCAAAGTCTGGGATTCAGGGTCAATCAGGCTGGCGATGAGTTCGTTCGCCGTTGTTCCCGCAGCTGCCCCCCAGATCAGTCCCTTTAGTGAAGAAACATTTGGTTCTGCGCCCCCCTCCACGGTGGGTGCGCGCACTAATACAGCGGCTGCAGACGTGTAATAGGGGGCGGAAAAATCAACGGTTTGGCGACGTTCTTCAGTAATAGAATATTGTTGCATGTTGAGGTCATAGTCTTTCACCCCGGGCTGAATTGCCTGATCAAATGTTGTGCGTACCCACACAACCTGATCGCTCCCAAATCCCATACGCTCGGCCAGTGCATAGGCAACCGCCGCTTCAAAGCCTTTGCCGTTTTCAGGGGTATCATCAATCATCCACGGGAAATAGGCCGGGTTACCGGTGCCGATTGTTAGAACGCCATCGGTGACAGTCTTGCCAACTGCGCAATCCGCCGCTGCAAAAGCCGTCCCGGACATCAGGCTGAATGCGCAGGCAATTACCAGTGATTTTACAGAATTTTTCATTTGTTTCCCCTTGGATCGTCAGTTTTTTTCACAAACGCACACCTGTTGCATCCGCTTTTTTTTGCCCTTTGAATAAAATACGAACGCCAGGCCTAAGTCAACGGGATGGAGCGGGGGGAACGGGTTTCCGGGGTTGGCAAAAGCTTCAATTACACAAAATGCTGTAAAGCCTGTTTTTATGGTGCGCCGGCAAGCGGGGCATTTTTTCTTCCGGCAGCTCACCAATGAAAGACGGGCTTGCTCAAAATCAAAGAACAGTATAAACGCTGGCCACCCTGCGCTCTGATCTTTTTGTTTAAGGCGCTTTTGTTTTACCTGAAATGCTTGGATGCCTATTGTGTTTAATCGCCTGATTTCTGCGAGTGGGGAGGGTTTTTCTGTTCCCTCCATCAGCCAGCTTCGAATTGACCTGCTTTCCGGTCTCACCGTGGCGCTGGCCCTGGTGCCTGAAGCGGTGGCCTTTTCTTTTGTTGCAGGGGTTCATCCGTTGGTTGGGCTTTATGCCGCCTTTATCGTTGGCATAATAACGGCCCTGATTGGGGGGCGTCCGGGTATGATTTCGGGTGCCACCGGTGCGTTGGCGGTGGTGATGGTTTCACTTGTTGCCCAGCATGGTGTGGAATATCTTTTTGCGACCGTGGTTCTGATGGGCCTTATTCAGCTTTTTGTCGGTATCATGCACTGGGGGAAATTCATTCGTCTGGTTCCCCATCCGGTGATGCTCGGTTTCGTCAATGGTTTGGCCATCGTTATTTTTCTGGCCCAGCTAAGCCAGTTTCAGGTGCCCGGAACCGATACGGGTGGCGGGGGCCATGGCATGGCTGGTGGTGAATGGCTGACCGGCATGCCCCTTTATTTGATGTTGGGGCTGACCCTGCTGACCATGGCAATTATCCAGTTTGTACCCAAGGCGGTTTCTAAAATCATTCCGGCCCCGTTGCTGGCAATCCTGATTGTTTCAGCCATTGTCATCGGCTTTAACCTGGATGTGCGCACGGTGGGGGATATGGCCTCGATTGAAGGGGGCCTGCCCACCTTCCATATTCCAATGGTGCCCCTAACATGGCAGACGCTGGAAATTATTGGCCCTTACGCCATTATTCTGGCGGCCATTGGCCTGATTGAAAGCCTGCTGACGCTGAATCTGGTCGCTGAAATGACCGATACCAGAGGCGGGGCCTCTAAAGAATGTGTGGCGCAGGGAACCGCCAACATCGTAACGGGATTTTTTGGCGGCATGGGGGGATGTGCCATGATCGGCCAGTCAATGATCAATGTGAAGTCCGGCGGGCGCACCAGATGGGCGGCAATTTCCGCCTCCCTGTTTCTTTTGGCCTTTATTGTTTTTGCCTCCGGTCTGATTGAGCAAATTCCGCTGGCAGCATTGGTGGGCGTCATGTTCATGGTGGTGGTGGGGACGTTTGTCTGGCGTTCAATTCGCATCATGTCCAAAGTGCCCTTTTCAGACTCCCTTGTTATTTTGGTGGTGACGATTGTGACGGTTTGGACCGATCTTGCCACCGCTGTTGTGGTGGGGGTTATCATTTCCGCTCTGGTTTATTCATGGAACGCCTCCACCCGTATGCGCGCAACAACCGACATCAACCCTGACAACAAAGATGAAAAAATCTATCGGCTTTATGGACCGTTGTTTTTTGGCTCCATTGAAAGTTTTTCCGAATTGTTCGACCCCAAAAATGATCCCAAAACGGTGATAATTGACTTTCTGGAGTCCCGTGTTGTCGACCATTCCGGGTTGCAGGCAATAGATGCGCTGGCGGAAAAATATCAACGACAGGGCACGAGCCTTAAACTGCGTCATCTGTCCAAAGATTGTCAAAAACTGCTCAACAAAGCAGGCCAACTGGTGGAACCGGACAGCGCAGATCCCAATTATGGTGTGGCGGTGGATTATACAATTCGCCATGGTCAACTCAACACCGGGCATTAAACACCATCTGCTCGCTTTTAAGGCAAATTTGCCAGAAATACGCTGTTTAATCCTCATCACCCGGTTTGAAATCTGTGTCAGATATTCCTTTTGAGAGGCGTGTTTGTGCAACAGATCATTGAGTTGGCATTTGACTATCTCAATGCCCATGGCATCGAATTTTTAGTTGTCGGATCAGCCGTTTTGCTGATTTATTCCTTTTTGCGCCGGTGCGGTTTGCATTTTGTGATTGCGCTCTGCTTTGCCTTTTCCCCCGTGTTTGGCCTGTGGGCCTATCAGAACGTGTTGACCGGGCGATGGATATTGCCGGTGATTTAATTGTCTGGCTCAATCAGGTCTTAACCGCCTTGTCCTAAAACCGGTCAGTGAACAGATTTGATCAGGGGCGAAAAATGCAGAATACAGATAAACCGAACATGCGCATGCTATTTGGTTTCTGGGTGCTGATTTGCATTGTATTTGCGGCGCGAACCATCTTTACCGGCGCCAGCGTGCCTCTTTTTGGCGACACCGATGATGCCATGCGCATGGTGGTGGTGCAGGATTTGCTCAACGCTCAGAACTGGTTTGACCATACGCAATATCGCCTGAACACACCCTTTGGTGCCGATATTCACTGGTCCCGGCTGGTGGATGTCCCGCTGGCGGCGATGGTGTGGCTGTTTCAGCCTGTGTTTGGTGATATGGCGCTGGTGATTACTGCCTGGGTCTGGCCGCTCTCTTTATTGTTTGTGCTGCTTTATCTTTCAGTTCGCCTTACCACCTGTCTTGTGGGGCCTGAAGGATTGTTGCCCGCCATGGTGCTGCCGGTACTTTCTGCTGCTGTTCTGGTGGAATTTGCCCCCGGTCGGGTGGACCATCACAATGTGCAAATCG
>WFOP01000088.1 GCA_015487985.1 Hyphomicrobiales bacterium | reverse complement strand
TTTATTATGTGCAGACAAAAGTCGAAGAAACCACATTCGGCTTGCGCACGATTACGGATCGCAAAGTTCTTGCTGTTTATTTTGACGACAACAAACGTGTCACGGACAAAGCAATTTATACGTTGCAGGACGGTCGCCTGTTTGCCATTGAAACACGTCGCACCGCTTCATTTGGCGAAGACAGGACATTTGTTGAGCAGATATTGCAGTCGTTTGGCGGCTAAGGCGCGTTTTTAACAGCCTGTTTCTCAAATTTGAACCGCCCGCTCAGATCGCCAGCTTTTGCTGGCGCCGATGCAGGGCCTCGCCCCAGGCCAGAAGTGCAATTGTGGCGGTGGCAACAGGAATAACCAGCACATTGACCGACTGCCAGCCAATCAGTTGCAGCAATGCACCCGAGCCAATTGACGCCAGCACCATGGAGCCAAAAACCAATTGCTCGTTCAGCCCCTTGGTTTTTGCCGCCTCAGCAGGTGAATAAGCCTTGGAAAGCAGTGTTGTTGAGCCGATAAAGCCAAAATTCCACCCCACACCAAGCAAAATCATTGCAATATAAAAGTGCCATTCTGAAACGCCATTCAAAGAAATGGCCGCGCACAGCAGTATCAAAAACAGGCCAATTCCGGTCGTAAGATGGGCGCCTATTTTATCAATGATAATGCCGGTCACAAAACTGGGGGCAAACATCGCCACGATATGCCATTGAATGGCTGTGGTGGCGGTTTCCACTGAGTGGCCGCATACTGTAACCATGGCAAGGGGCGCCGCAATCATTACAAATGTCATGAGGGAATAGGTCGCCATGCCCGAAATTATCGGCACAAACACCGCAGGCGTTTTAATCAATTCCCCAAGGGTACGCCCTGATGATTCGTATTCTTGGGGCTTGGCAAGCGGGGCGAGTTTCGTAAAGCTCAACAATATCAGCGCAACGAATGCCAGCCCCGAGATCATCAAAAAAGAACCGGCAAATTCAGCGCCGTTTATCCAGTCCTTGGCGATAAATGACAGGCGCGGCCCTAAAAATCCGGCCAGCACCCCCCCCAGCAGCACAAATGAAATTGCCCGCGCTTTCCACTGATCAGCAACGCTATCGGCGGCGGCAAAGCGATATTGCTGGGCAAAGGCGGCCCCTGCCCCCACAAGTGCCAGCGCAATGCAGAAATAGAGAAAGCTGGATACGCTAACCGCATAACTGGCGCTCAGCCCCCCCACAAACGCCAACGCCGCCCCCAGCATAAAGCCATGTTTTGGCCCAAGGCGATCAATGGCCATGGTTGCGGGAATGGCGGTCAGGGCCAGTCCGATAATCATGATGGTCGCCGGCAGGGTCGCTAAAACCGGGTCGGGGGCCAGTATGACCCCGGCCAACGCACCAACGGACATCACAATGCCCTGTGAAGAACCGTTAAGGGCCTGGGACATCGACAAAAGCGCAATATTTCGCAGGGATTTCTTTCTGTTAAAGTCTGGCGGGGTTGTTGAGGGAGGCGCTGAAACCGGAAAATCTATGGGCATGGCACTCAACTTTCCGTGGGCAGGTTGTTAGAAATTTTATCCAGCACGGCGTTGACCATGCCCGGCACTTCACCATCGAAAAAGGCGTTTGCCACGTCCACATATTCACTAATGACCACTTTTGGGGGGATATCACGGCGATAGATCAGCTCAAAGGCTCCTGCACGCAAAACTGCCCGCAATGTGGAATCAATGCGCGCCAATGGCCAGTCATCGCTCAGGTTTTCATGCAGCACCGGATCAAGGGTGAGCTGATGTTTTAGAACCCCTTTTACGATCTGACCCAAAAAATCCACATCAGCGGGCAGATAGGTTTCCCCATCCACATCCCCTTGCGCAGTACGCACGGCGAACTGGGTCAGAACTGACGCCAAATCCGTGCCCCCGATATCCATCTGATACAGGGCCTGCACCGCTGCCAATCGCGCTGCGCCGCGTTGATTTGCAGTTTTTACTGCGCCTTTTGTTGGTGTTTTTTTAGTATTTTCAGGCACTTATCGGCTCCAGCGGATAAAATGATTCAGTTAAGTAAAGACGTATGAAATTATTCGGTTTCATCTTTGTCCAGATCCGCCAGAAACACAACGAAGTCTTGTGCGGCGGAAAAGTTTTTGTAGACGGAAGCGAAGCGCACAAAGGCCACATCGTCCAGCCCTTTAAGACCATCCATGACGAATTCGCCAATCCTGCCGGATTCGATTTCCGCTTCGCCCATGCTTTCCAGTTGGCGCACGATCCCTGAAATCATGCGCTCCACCCGCTCACTGTCCACTGAACGTTTGCGCAGGGCCGTGTTGACACTTCGGGCCAGTTTTTCGCGTTCGAAGAGGACTTTGCGGCCAGATTTTTTTATCACAAGCAAATCGCGCAACTGCACCCGTTCAAAGGTGGTAAAACGTCCCCCGCACCCATTGCAGATACGTCGACGACGAATGGCGTTTGAATCCTCGGTAGGGCGGGAATCCTTGACCTGTGTGTCCTGACTTGTGCAATAGGGGCAACGCATTTTTATTCAGTTCCGTTTCAAAGTGGATAGATGGGAAAACGATCGGTTAGCGCTTTGACTTTTTCCCGGACGGCAGCTTCAACCGCGCTGTTTTCTTCTTCAGGGCCAACGGCGCGCAAGCCTTCAAGAACTTCAACGATCAATTCCCCGATATAGGTGAATTCAGCCGTGCCAAACCCGCGTGTTGTACCGGCGGGTGAGCCAAGGCGAATACCCGATGTCACAAAGGGTTTTTCGGGGTCAAAGGGAATGCCGTTCTTGTTGCAGGTTATCAGGGCGCGGCCAAGGCCGGCTTCTGCGCGTTTCCCCGTGGCGTTCTTTTTACGCAGATCAACCAGCATCAGATGATTATCCGTGCCCCCTGAAACCACATCCAGCCCCCCCGCTATGAGCGCATCGGAAAGGGCCTGCGCATTTGCCACCACGTTGGCGGCATAGGTTTTGAAGTCTTTGCTCAGGGCTTCTTTGAAAGCAACTGCCTTACCGGCAATAACGTGCATTAAAGGACCGCCTTGCAGGCCGGGGAATACGGCTGAATTGATTTTCTTGGCAATCGCTTCGTCATTTGTGAGGATCATGCCGCCGCGCGGCCCACGAAGGGTTTTGTGGGTTGTGGTGGTGCAGACATGGGCATGGGGGACGGGGGACGCGTGGACACCGCCGGCAACCAACCCGGCAAAATGGGCCATATCCACCATGAGATAGGCGCCTATCTCATCAGCAATGGCACGAAAACGAGCGAAATCCCAAGGCCTTGAATAGGCGGAACCACCGGCAATAATCAGCTTTGGTTTATGTTCTTTGGCAACGCGCTCAACCTCGTCCATGTCAATAAGGCAATCGGTTTGCCCAACGCCATAGGAGACGGCCTTGAACCATTTCCCCGAAATATTTACCGGGGAGCCGTGTGTCAAATGTCCCCCCGCTTTAAGGTCAAGCCCCAAAAAGGTATCCCCGGGTTGTAAAAGGGCCAGAAAAACAGCCTGATTTGCCTGCGAGCCCGAATTAGGTTGCACATTGGCGAAACCTGCGCCAAACAGTTCTTTGGCGCGCTCGATGGCAAGGGTTTCCACCACATCCACATGCTGACACCCCCCATAATAGCGGCGGCCGGGATAGCCTTCTGCATATTTGTTGGTCAACACGGTGCCCTGCGCTTCCAGCACAGCGCTGGAAACGATATTTTCAGAGGCGATCAATTCCAGTTCCACCTGTTGACGCTGGTGTTCTTTGCCGACGGCATCAAAAATTTGTGCATCAGCCTGCGCCAGAGTTTTTGTAAAAAATGGCGCGTTTGGGGTTTGAGCGGTCATGCTTGCCTCGTAAAAAATATGACGGATTGAACAATAAAATTCGCTTATCACACTAGATGGTGCAACCCAAGCAAAGAAAGACACCCGGGGCGGGAAAGAACAAAATGCGCAAAAACCCCTGATTAGTTACCGGTTTCCTTGGCCAGTCGGCGATCCAGTTTGGCCTTTGCAACTCTTTGCATATGAAGCTGGGAGGCTGAGGCGGGGGCGATAATGATAACTTCAATGCCGGTTTCAGAATCAATGGCCGCCACGCGAATTTGCGTGCCCATGGAAGTAAATTCAAAAAAAGTCTCTCTTTGAGAACCCTTGGGGGGTGAAGAATTTGCCATCAGCATTGTTTAGCATCCACAAGCCCGCTCTTCAATGGCTGGCCCCTCAGGACAAGACAAACGCCAAAGTCTGGCCAAAGACATTGCTCTGGCCAGCTTTGGAGGCTGGGGCGGAGGTTTTACCCGCCCACGATATGATTGGTGGACGCGTTCAGTTCGTCCGATGTGTTTTGCTTTAGAGTTTGTAAAGAATCTGATCGACCCAAAAACGTTCCAGCCGTCCAAGGGCGGTGTTGAGCGCCTCAAATTCCGCACTGCCAAGGCCGCCGACTTTTTCGATGGATTGCATGTGGCGATCATAAAGTTCATCGATCACCTCGGCAACTTCTTCTCCCTTGGGGGAGAGGCGAATGCGCGTGGAACGCCGGTCGGCTTTTGAACGCTCCTGAAAGATATAGCCCATATCGACGAGCTTTTTCAGGTTGTAGGAAACGTTTGAGCCAAGATACATGCCACGGGAACGCAATTCACCCGCCGTCAGTTCCGCATCACCAATGTTAAACATCAGAATTGCCTGAGTGGGGTTAATGTCATCCCATGACATGCGATCAAATTCATCCTTGATAAGATCAAGAAGTCTGCGATGCAGCCGCTCAACGCGGGAAACCGCTTCAACATAAAGGGGTTTGGTGCTGGCCGTGGCCGACTCCTGGGGCACTTCTGCCGTGTTCGTTTTGATATTCATAATTAGCCTCACTAATATAACGCACGGATTTTTTCCATGTCTGTTGAGGGCAATCTATGGCAGGTAAAATAAGATCAGTTTAAGATTCAAACTTAACACTATCTTACTGAGAAACTTCGCGTTTTTGGCTTTCCAAAACGTTACTCGGGGTCACAGAATTGTAACCTTATTTTATCGTAAATATTTTGAAGAAGAATTTTATTGTCTGTTAATCGTGATTTTCCGCGCGCCACCGGCGAAAGAAAAACCACAATATCAGCAATGCCCCCATCACTTCGATCAGGCGCGCTGCAAAACCAAACAATCCAATATCAAGCCGAATGTAACCGGCCAGATAGATCGCCAACTCGCTCGTCGTGACCCCCAGCAGAAGCGGCGTTCCCCAGTTGGAATTGATCCACATGCCCACAGCGGCAAACACCCGCGCCAATGCAAAACCGCCAAGCAACGCAAATCCGGCAACCGAATACATGTCAAAGGGATTGGCAGCGCCATTGCCCACCCCCAAAAGCCGACCAATATCCACAATACCGTTCAACAGTGCAACGATGGAAATCTGACGGGTGACGGCTTGAATCATTGAAATAACTTCCGAAGCGGTATTTTAATTCTGGTGCGCTGGCGTCTTCCTAGCGGTTTTAGTGTGCGCGGGCAAGAAACTGATGGATTTGATATTGGCGGGCATGGCATTAGGCTGTTACAGACAAAGGCAGCGATATATCCGGTCCAAACAGAACAAATTAAAATTATGAAAAAGCACGATATGGAATTTTTGAACGGTCGTCGGCAGCGTCGTCTTCGCCATGCCGGGTGGGTGCGACG
>WFOP01000087.1 GCA_015487985.1 Hyphomicrobiales bacterium | reverse complement strand
GGGTTAAAGGCATCGACAAAAAATATCTGCCGGGCAATGGAAAGAAAATAGGAAACCGGATTGTAAATCAATAACAGGCTGCGGGGGCCTTCATCACTGGGATCGGCCATCCAGAAAACCGGCGACAAAAAGAACAGGAACCGGGCAACGATATGGATGACTTTTTCAACATCGGGGAAAATCAGGGTCATGTAATTGATGAGGTAGGATATGCCAAGCGAAGTGGCCATGATCAGCACCACAAAGGGAATATAGAACAAAAAGCTTATCCAGATGGTTCCCGGGGAGAAAAATCCGGCAAAGGCAAATAATGCCGCGACATTCATCAGGTGCCTGAAAAGCCGGTCAAAAAGGTTTTTCAGATATAAATCAATCAGGCTCATTTTGTTGTGGTTGGCAAAATCAATCTGTCCCTGAATTATATTGGCGCTTTGGGTGATCGAATCCAGGATAAAAATCCACAGCGTATATCCAATAAATACATAAAGGAAAAAATGCGATGGATTATCGCTGTCCTTGGGGCCAAAAACCAGTGACAGGGTCAGCACAAACGCAATGGTTGAAGCCGGGATCCACAACAGGCCGATTTTGGTGCGTTCATAGGCGGATTTGTTCTCAAAATAAACGATGAGAAACAACCGGATTGTTTTGGATACGATATTACGAAGACTCAAAGGTAATTCCCGCTGTGTGAGGAAAAGCAACAATTGCAGGAATATCAATCGACAATTATCTGGTTTGTTGATAATCCAAAATTCCTGAAATATATCGGCGAGAGCTTGTTGATTGTCAACATCAATACCGGCGTTCCGGTGGAGATAATCCCAACTCGCTGGTTTAATGTAAATGAGAGTACCCTGAATGTCCGCGCGGGTCTGCCAAGTAAGTTTTTCCCAGATTGATGACGACCCCCGGGTTTTAAGAGCCATAAGTGCTTTTGAGGACGAAGGATATGAGGTTTTCCCCGTTGGCTACGGGTATGGGCTTGAATATTCAGCAATGGACATGAAGGAAAAACTCTGGATTGCTCTGCGCAAACTGCCGGCTAAAATCCTGCGCGGGCCGGGCGCTGAGCTTGGATATTGGCTGAAAGGGGAAAACAGGCGGTTATATAAACGGATACTGGAAATCAAACCTGATATTATCCACGCCAATGACTGGAACACGCTTCCTGCCGTTGCCCATGCGGCAAAAAAACTCAAGGTGCCGTTTGTTTATGACAGCCATGAATTTGGCGTGGGGCAGGGGGCCCACAAAAAACTATGGAACCTTGTTTATCCCGCCTATATCCACCAGCTTGAAAAGCGCTATATCGGGGCAGCCGCCCATGTAACCACCGTAAGCCATGGCATCGCCACCCTGTTGCAACAGGCCTATAATTTACCCGTTTTGCCAACGATCCTTCGCAGTACGCCCGATTTTGTCGAGGTGCAGGCCGGTAAAACCGACGCCAGCAGAATTCTGGTTCAATATCACGGGATATTCACATCAGGGCGCGGGCTGGAGAATCTGATTAGAAGTGTGCCGCTTTGGCCGGAAAATTTTCAACTGCGCCTGACAGGCCGGGGGCGACCTGATGAGTATAAAACCATGCTGGAGCAACTTGCGGGCGAACTTGGTGTTTCCGACCGGGTGGAATTTGTGCCTTTCGTACCCCATGAGCAACTTGTTTCCCATGCAAATGAAGCCGATATCGGCATGTGTTTTGGGGAAGGAAACACAGACCAGCTCAAGCACGCTTTGCCCAATAAAGCCTTTGAATATGTAATGGCGGGGTTGATGGTAGTTTGTGGGCCGGGCGCAGAACTCAAAAGACTGGTTGATGATTATGGACATGGCATAACTCTGGCCGATAATGCGCCCCAAACTCTGGCAGACGCGTTCAAACAATTGGATGCAGCCACCATCGACGCCCATAAGAAAAAGGCAATAACGGCCGCCAAAGACCTGTGCTGGGAAAATGAAAAGAAAAAACTGACCCGGATTTATCGCAATCTGCTGAAATAGCGGCTTTTAGTTCAAGCGATCACAGCCGGCATCGCTTGGCCCTCAGGCAAATAGTTTGCGGATATTGGCGATGACTTTTTCCCATGAGAAATTTTTCTCCGCATAGGCCCGGGCCAGCCTGCCCTGGGCCTTGCTGTCCCCCTCAAGCTGTTTCATCAGTGCCCGGGCAAACCCCTCGGCATTTTCCGGCTCCGCCAGATGAATCCATGTTTCGTTTTTGAGCTGTTCCAGCCCCGGTAAAAGGGTTGATGCAACCGGAAGCCCGCCGGCCGCATAATCGCGCACTTTTAAGGGGGACAGGCCAATGCGTTTGTTGCGCTGGCTGGTAAAGGGGGCAAGGCCAATATCGCTGGCGGAGAGATATTTGTTGACGGTTTCAGGGGATTTTTTGCCAAGGAAATGAACTTTTTCTTCAAGCCCATATTGTTTTGCCTTGGCGATAAATCGATCCATTTCACGTCCCTCCCCAAGGATCAGCATTTCCACATCATATCCCGCCTCCAGCAGAGCGGGCATTGCCTTGAAGGCAGTGGGTAAATCCTGCCAGCGGGCAAGGTTGCCGACAAAAACGAGGTAACGG
>WFOP01000086.1 GCA_015487985.1 Hyphomicrobiales bacterium | reverse complement strand
TTCTCGTTGAGGATTCCGGCCCCGGTGTTCCAAAGGAAAACAGGTCCAAAATTTTTGATGCGTTTTTTACCAGTAAGGAAGTGGGGGACGGGTTGGGGCTGGGCCTGTCCATAGCCTATAATATTGTGCATGACTTTGGTGGTGAAATAAGCGTCACGGACAGCGAACTGGGGGGGGCGGCATTTCTGGTTGAATTGCCTAGGGCAACAAAGCCGGAAACAACCCGTATGGAAAAATAGATGGAAAATGCTCAGATTTTATTGGTGGATGATGATGATGACCTGCGTCACGCCCTGACACAGGGGTTGGAAATTGACGGGTTCAATGTCAGCCCCTTTGCCGATGCCCGCCAGGTTCTGGAACAGATTTCAAAGAATTTTTACGGGGTCATCATCTCTGACATGCGCATGGGGGGCATGGACGGGGAGGCATTGCTGCAAAAGGTTATGGAAATTGATGCCAGCCTGCCTCTGGTTCTGATAACCGGGCACGGGGATGTCAATATGGCGGTATCCTGTATGCAGGCGGGGGCCTATGATTTCATCGAAAAGCCCTTTGCCACCTCCCGTCTTTCAGCCGTTATTTTGCGGGCCATTGAAAAAAGGCGACTGGTGCTGGAAAACCGCACCCTGAGGGAAAATCTGGATGCGGAAAGCACGCTGGACAAGACCCTTGTTGGCCGGCATCCCTCAATTATGCAGGTGCGCACACAAATTTCCATGTTGGCCAAAACCGATATTGATGTGCTGATTACCGGAGAGACGGGAACGGGCAAGGACGTGGTGGCGCGCGCGTTGCACGATGAAGGAACGCGCAAAAACGGCCCCTTCGTTGCTATAAATTGCGGTGCACTGCCCAAGGAAATTATCGAAAGCGAGTTGTTTGGCCATGAAGCGGGGGCCTTTACCGGCGCCCTGAAGCGCCGCATCGGCAAGCTCGAACATGCAAAAACGGGGACTTTGTTTTTGGATGAAATTGAATCAATGCCCCTGGACCTGCAGGTGAAATTGCTGCGCGTGGTGGAAAACCGTACCATTGAGCGCCTTGGCTCCAACAAATCCATCCCCCTTGATATTCGTCTGGTGGCGGCAAGCAAAACCAACTTGAAGCAATTAAGTGAAGCGGGAGATTTTCGTCAGGACCTGTATTTTCGCCTGCATGTGGCCGCGATCAACCTGCCCCCCTTGCGTGAACGCGCCAGCGATATCGTAACGCTGTTTTATCATCTCACCCGCATGGCGCGGGCGCGCTTTCGGCGTGAAATACCTGAAATCTCCCCTTCGCTGGAGGCGGAATTGATGCGCTATCAATGGCCGGGAAATGTGCGCGAATTGCGCAATGCTGCCGATCGCTTTGTGCTGGGACTGGGCCTTGATTTACAAACATCTCCCCCCGGAGGCTTTTCAGGGACAGGCGCGGGGTCTTTGTCTTCACAACTGGCAGATTATGAGCGTGTGCTCATTGAAAACGAAATCGCCCGCAACGGGGGAACCCTTAAAGCCACCTACGAAAATCTGGGGATTTCGCGCAAAAGCCTGTATGAAAAAATGAAACGGCTGGGCCTGAATCGAGATTCAATGGGTTGATTTCGACCCATGAATTGATTGTTTTGGGTATGATTCTGCCCATTACCTGCCCGGATTTTGTCCCCGGAACCCGGTTAACCCCCCGTTAACGGGCAAATTTGCGCTGACCCCGACAACTGGCATAGTGTTTGCTAAGTAAGAAGCGGGTTTGAGGTTTCGCGCCTTGGGCGGACTAACGTTTCAAACTAAAATGCCGACTGAAATCCAAAGGGAGAACTATCACATGAAACTCAATATTTTAAAGATCGCCGGCGTTGCTGCGGTTATGACCGGCCTGGCGGCCACACCCGCCATGGCCAGCTGCGAGCCGGGTGAACTGGTTATCAAGTTCAGCCACGTTACAGCAAGTTCAGGTCATCCAAAGGGTGAATTTGCCGCCGCTTTGGCAGCACGCATCAATGAAGAAATGAATGGCACTGCCTGTATGGAAGTGTTCCCGAATTCGACATTGTTTGATGATAACAAGGTTATGGAAGCCCTGTTGCTGGGGGATGTGCAGATTGCCGCGCCTTCCTTGTCAAAATTTGAAAGTTTCACCCACAAATATCGCGTATTTGATCTGCCCTTCCTGTTTGCTGACATGGACGCGGTAAATACCTTTACCCAAGGTGAAGTGGGCGTTGAGTTGCTCAATGCCATCAATGACAAGGGTTATGTGGGTCTTGGCTATGTTTATAATGGGCTGAAACATTTCTCAGCCACACGTCCTTTGATCGCGCCAAGCGATGCAGCCGGTCTCAAGTTCCGCACCCAGACTTCGGACGTGGCCGTGGCCATGATTGAAGCCATGGGCGCCTCTGCGCAGAAACTGGCCTTCTCCGAAGTTTATGGCGCACTGCAAACCGGTGTTGTGGACGGACAGGAAAACACATGGTCCAACATCTACTCGAAAAAATTCTTCGAGGTTCAGGACGGTGTGACAGAAACCAACCACCAGTTGCTGACATATCTGGCTGTAACATCCAAGGAGTGGCTTGATAGCCTTGATGCGGATGTGCGTGAGCAGTTCCTGACCATTTTCAATGAAGAAGTCATTGCCGCAAACGCCAAGGCGACCGAATTGAATGAAATTGCCAAGCAGAACATGATTGCAGCGGGCGGTGTGGTTGTTGAACTGACACCGGAACAGCGTCAGGTCTGGGTTGACGTTATGAAGCCTGTCTGGGCCAAGTTTGCCGATGATATCGGTCAGGATGTTATTGACGCGGCTGTTGCTGCGGGCATGTAATTTCCTGTTTCAAAAAACCTGAGTGCGCAATCGCTGGTGGTTGCGCACTCTTTCTTGAATTTTTCAAATATTCCGAGGGGGAATCATGTCAGCTGTCGCCGTCACATCGGCCTGGGCCTATGCAGGTATCGCCATTATGCTCATATCCCTGTTTCTGATTGAGCGGAAATTTCCTGACGCAATCAACAGGTTCGAGGAAAATGCGCTGGTATTCCTGCTTACCTTCATCACCCTGCTTTCTTTTGTTCAGGTTGTTTTGCGCTATGGCTTTCACTCAGGCATCGAGGGTGCGCTGGAGCTGACCTCGGTGGCTTTTGCCTGGTTGATCCTGACCGGCATGTCCTATGGCATTCGCACCTCGACCCATTTGGGGGTGGATGTATTTGTGCGCATGCTGCCGGAGCGCTCTTTCAGGATTGTTGCGGTATTTGCCGCCCTTTGCACCGTTTTGTATGCGGTGATCCTGATTACTGCCGATTGGCTGGTTATTTTTGGCGCAAAAACCACCGGCGGCGCGGTGACCTATTGGAGCAAGATGTTTGTGCTCAATATCGGCCTTGAAGACATCAAGTTCCCCACCTGGATTTATGAGCCTCTTGGCTGGGAGCAGCGGGTGAAACGCTGGGTTGCCTATCTTATCTTGCCCGTGGGCCTGTCACTGCTGGCCTTTCGCGCCACCCAGGCAACCATTGATATCATCAAAGGCAGACGGGAACTGATTATCGCGGGTCACGAGGCTGAAGATCTGGTGGCTGAAAATAAAGACGTATTGAAAGAGGACGCATAATGGTTTCCGCAATTCTGTTTATTCTGGTGCTGGGCTTCCTGTTTCTGGGGGTGCCTGTCGCCATCTCTCTGGGGCTGTCCTCAATCGTTGTCATCGCATTTTTCTCCTCCACATCCATGTCCTCGGTGGCCCTGCAACTCTTTAGTGCCTCCCAGCATTATACCCTGCTGGCCATTCCGTTTTTCATTCTGGCCTCGGCCTTTATGTCCACCGGCGGGGTGGCCCGCCGCATCATCCGGTTTGCCATTGCAACCGTGGGGCATTTCCGGGGCGGGTTGGCCATGGCCTCTGTTCTGGCCTGTATGATGTTTGCAGCTCTGTCAGGCTCTTCCCCGGCAACGGTGGTTGCCATTGGCACCATCGCCATCGCCGGCATGCGTGAAGTGGGATATTCCAAGGAATTTGCCGCCGGGATTATCGCCAACGCGGGCACCTTGGGTATTCTCATTCCCCCCTCCATCGTGATGGTGGTTTATGCTGCTGCGACAGATGTATCCGTGGGCCGGATGTTTTTGGCGGGCATCATTCCCGGTATCGTGGCCGGTTTGATGCTTATGATTGCCATTTACATTGTGGCGCGGATTAAAAAACTCCCCGCTGAACCGTGGCGTGGATTTGGTGAAATCATGCAAGGGGGCAAACAGGCCGGTTGGGGCTTGTTTTTGATCGTCATTATTCTGGGTGGCATTTATGGCGGTGTGTTCACTCCCACAGAAGCCGCCGCCGTGGCCGCCGTCTATTCCTTTTTTATTGCCCTGTTCGTTTATCGCGATATGGGGCCGATGAAAGATACCCCCTGGGTGAAAGACGGGGCCCCGCAAAAAACCAGGATTGGTTTTTCCGCTACCGTTTACGGGGTGTCCATATTCCTTGTCTGGATGCTGATGAGTTTCTTTTTGTTTTCAGAAAGCGAAGCCCTGAGCGCCAACCAGAGCCTTTGGATCGGGCTGGCATTGGGGGGCACCATAATGGTTGCCTATATCCTGTGGCGTGACCCCAAATCCTCAGTGGTTGGCATTCCCGGCCATCTGGTGGCTTCCCTGCCGGTATGGGCGCAAAACCTGTCTCTGATGGTGCGCAGTGCGCCACGGGCCTTCTTTAATTCTGAAACCCGCAAAGTGGTGCTGGATGCGGCGCGCACCACCATCATGCTGATGTTCATCATCGTCAACGCATTGTTGTTTGCCCACGTTTTGACGTCGGAACGTATTCCCCAGATTATCACCAGCGCAATGCTTGATGCCGGGTTCAACTGGTTTACCTTCCTGATTGCGGTCAACATTATTTTGCTGATTGGCGGGCAGTTCATGGAACCGTCGGGCCTGTTGCTGATTGTGGCGCCGGTTGTTTTCCCGATTGCCATGGAGCTGGGAATTGACCCCATTCATCTAGGT
>WFOP01000085.1 GCA_015487985.1 Hyphomicrobiales bacterium | reverse complement strand
CAACAGGTGGCGCAGAAACGGTGTCTATCGTTGACAGTTCCGTTGCAGCACCGGTTAGTTCAAATACAAATGTTGCAAATCCACGCGCTTTTGTGCAACTGGCTTCCCAACGCTCCCTGGAGACGGCCAACGCAACGGCAAGCCGATTGCAGGCCGAATACAGCAGTTCTTTGAACGGACGTTCGCTGGTTGTGCGCAGCGTTGATCTGGGGACCCGTGGCATTTATTATCGGGTTCAGGTGCCCACGGACTCGGTTGCAACTGCCAATTCAATCTGTAATTCCATCAAAAGTACGGGCGGAGATTGTTTTGTTCGCTCCAACTAGCGGGGTGAATTCGATTTGCCCCGCATTATTGGGGACGATTGTCTGGCGTGTCTTGACCTGAGCCTTGCGAGCGGCAAGATTGCGCAATAGCGGACAATTTAAGGCTTTCAGGTGTGTCGGACACAGTGAATTCACAGGAACAGGATTGGTTTTCCCATAATTCGGAACCGGAAAAAACCGGGGAAGTGCTATATGTGGATGTGGACGGGTTTGAGGGACCGCTTGACCTTTTACTTGAAATGGCGCGGCGCCAGAAGGTGGATTTGGCAAATATTTCCGTGCTTGCTTTGGCTGAACAATATCTGGGATTTATCGAAAAGGTGCGAAAAAAGCGCATCGAGGTCGCCGCTGACTATCTGGTGATGGCGGCATGGCTGGCCTATCTCAAAAGTCGTCTGATGGTGCCCGAAGTGCCCGGTGATGATGAGCCGAGCGGCGAAATGATGGCGGCAATGTTGCAGTTTCGTCTCAAAAGGCTTGAAGCCATGCGCAACTCGGCCCAGCAACTGGTAAACCGGGCGCGTCTGGGGCGGGAGATTTTTGCGCGGGGGGACCCCGAGCCGGTGAAAATCATTGCCCGGCACTCATTCAACACCACTTTGTATGATTTGCTCAGCGCCTATGGCAAGATGCGTGAGCGCACCGTGACAACAGACTATGCACCCCAAAAACGCACCGTCTGGTCACTGAAAGAAGCGCGGGCGGTGCTTGAAAGGCTGGTGGGGGAAAGTCTGGAATGGATGGCGCTCGACGGATATCTTGTGGAATATCTGGCAGCGCCCGAAGAGCGGGCAACAGTGTTGGCATCCAGTTTTTCCGCCAGCCTGGAACTGGTGCGCGAAGGGCAGTTGGAAATGCGTCAGTCCGTTGCCTTTGCCCCCCTGTTAATGCGCCGCCGGCGCTCTGATAAAAAATAGCCAGCAAAGAAACCTGTTCCAACATGAATGACAAATCTTCAATTGACCGATCAGAGCAGCCCCATGATGACAGTGGGGAAGATATTGCCCTGCGTGACCTTCGTGTTCTGGAGGCACTTTTGTTCGCTTCAAGTGAACCGTTGACGGTTTCTCAAATGTCCCCCTTTCTTTCAAAAGAAGCAATTACCGAAAAACTGCTGGCCCGGCTTGCAAAGCAATATGAAAAACGCGGGGTGAACCTTGTTGTACGCGGAGACAGATGGGCATTTCGTACGGCAGCGGATCTTGGATTTTTATTGCGCCGTGAAGAAACGGAAAGTCGCAGCCTGTCGCGTGCTGCCTTGGAAACCATGGCCATCATTGCCTATCATCAGCCCGTTACCCGCGCCGAAATGGAAGAAATACGTGGCGTGGCCGCAGGGAAGGGGACACTGGATTTGTTGATGGAGGCGGGCTGGATTCGTATGCGTGGACGCCGCCGCACCCCCGGGCGCCCGGTGACCTATGGGACGACCCCTGAATTTCTGGATCATTTTTCACTTGAAACCTTAACCGACCTGCCCGGGCTTGAAGAACTCAAAGGCTCGGGGCTTTTGTCCAATCGTTTGCCCCCCGACATGCAAATTCCCTTGCCCTTTGATGGGGAATTGCGCGAAGATGAAGACCCGCTTGAAGAGGATGATCCGGTTTTACTTTCTGACGCGGACGAATAACAAAGCTAATCAACGCGTTTGAGTGTTTCATTTATGACAAAACAATCCACCAATGAGGGAAACTCTTCTGCTGCAAGTGAGACAGTTGCGGGTGCGCCCTCTGCAAGTTCTTCAAAGTCAAACGCTTCAACTCCAGGTTCTGAGTCCGCCAGCGATGTGGGCCATTGGGGACCAAGGGGAACCGCCGGGGTCAGTTTTGCCGCCGCCCTCAGCTTTGATGCGGTGGAGGTGCAAATCGGTGCGCGAACGGTTTTGAATAAACTTGATCTGGCACTGGTCCCAGGAGAAATTCTTTGTCTGTTAGGTGAATCAGGGTCCGGCAAGTCCACTGTTTTAAGAGTTGCGGCCGGGATTCAGGCCATAAGCGGCGGCGAAGTCCGGGTGAATGGCACTCTGGTGTCCTCAAAAAAGATGCAGGTATCCCCCGATCAGCGCGGCGTGGGGTTGATGTTTCAGGATTTTGCGCTCTTTCCCCACTTGAATCTGCTGAACAATGTTTGCTTTGGACTAAACAAAATTCCCCGCAAGGAAGCGGTGAAACGGGCACGGGCGGCCCTTAAGCGGGTGGGGTTGCAGGAGCGGGAAAACGATTTTCCCCATATGCTTTCGGGGGGGCAGCAACAAAGACTGGCCCTTGCGCGAACATTTGCCCCGCGCCCCGGAATTTTAATGCTCGATGAGCCTTTTTCTTCGCTCGATGCCCGGCTTCGCGAAAACGTGCGCACCCAAACCCTTGCAATTCTTCGAGAAACCCGCGCAACGACCATCATCGTGACCCATGACCCCGAAGAGGCCATGGTGCTTGGGGACCGCATCGCATTGTTGCGGGACGGGCAGGTGGCCCAGATTGATACCGTTTCGCGCATTTATTCCAACCCCGCAGATTTGCAGATTGCCCGTTTTTTCTCCACTTTGACGGAAATTGATGCGGTGGTTAATGATGGTTTTGCCCAGACACCGCTTGGTATTATTCCAACCCCCGACAGGGCCGATCATGACAAGATCACTTTGGCATTCCGCCCCGTTGGTGCATTGGAAATTTCCAGCAGTTCTCAAGGGGTTCCAGCCAGAATACTGACAAAACATGAGGCCCTTGGTTTTGACATTTTTGAGGTGCAGGTACGCGAGATTGAGGCCCCTGTGACAATCCGCGCACCGGCAAATATCGGGCGTCAACCCGGAAATGACATAATACTGACACTCAATCCCGAGCATGTGCTTGTTTTTGATCGAGTTTGACAATATCTATACAGATAGATAGCGCACTTGGTGCACAACCGGGCCGTTCAGTTACTGGCCCAATGGAGAAGAGAAATGAATCCAGGACCCTGGGGAATATTGATAATTGTAATCGCGGTTTTGTTGCTGTTTGGTCGCGGCAAGATTGCCGGCATGATGGGTGAGGTCGCTTCAGGCATCAAATCATTCCAGCGTGGAATGCGCGATGATCCCACGCCGGTTGAAAAAGTTGAAGCTGACGAAAAAGAAAAAACTGACGCTTAGTCTGGTACGGATTTGATGTCTTTTTTTAACTTTCTGCTTGCCTGAGTGAGGGCAAAATTATGCTGAGTATTGGCTGGACCGAGATGATGCTGGTTGCCGCAGTCGCCTTGATTGTGGTGGGCCCCAAGGATTTGCCGGCTATGCTGCGCCAGATCGGGAAGGCTGTTGGTTCCATTCGGCGCATGGGCAATGATTTTAAGGCTGAGTTGAATAAAGTGACCGCCGTTGATGAACTAAAGGATATCAAGCAGTCCATTGCGGCGCCGCTGACTGATGTGCGCCGGGATATAGAAAAGGAATTTAATTCCCTCACCCCCGAGGGCAAGGTTGTTCCAAGCGGTAAAATTGCCCCCTCAGATCCCGATGCCCAAAGTGTTGCCGATGAAATAAAGGCCGCAACGGGTTTGGGCAACTTGCCCGCCAGTGATGGAAGTGCCGCCAAGGCCAGCATGGCCGCCGCCGTCACCAAGGCCAATAAACCGGCAGGTGAAGAAGGGCCGAAAACCGTCAGGGGGGCAGCCGCTACACCGGCAAAATCGGCCCGTAAGTCCGGAAAAGCCGGAACATCACGCGCTAAAACCACCAGGGCAAAAGCAACGAGGGCTAAAACAGCGGCATCTGAACCGGCAACGGCGAAAAAAACAGTCGCCAAAAAGCCGGCGGCCAAAAGAACATCAACCAGAAAACCGGCTGCAAAAAAACCGGTAAAAAGTGAATCAAGCTAATGGCCGCCAAAGACCCCACAATTCCCCCGGCTCCCCTTGAGGATGAGAAGTCTGATTCCAAGTCTGCGACCGGGGAAAAATCAGAACTTGCCGGATCAGAAGCATCGCTTATTGATCACCTGACGGAGTTGCGCCAGCGTTTGATATTTTCCATGATCGCAATTGCGGTTCTGTTTGTGGTCTGCTTTTTCTTTGCCGACTGGATATTTGATTTTCTTTTGGACCCCTTCAAAACGGCGGCCGGTGCAAACGAAGACATCCGTTTGATCTATACAGCGCCTCAGGAATTCTTTTTCACCAAGCTGAAACTGTCACTTTTTGGCGCGGCGTTTTTGGCCTTTCCCGTGATTGCATCACAAATCTATGCGTTTGTTGCCCCCGGCCTGTATAAGAATGAACGCGGTGCATTTCTGCCCTACCTGTTCGCCACACCGATATTCTTTGTGATCGGTGCCGGCGTTATGTTTTATGGCGTTATGCCATTGGCATTGCGGTTTTTCCTGTCCATGGAAGGGGGAGGCGACGGGGGCGTTTCCATCGAGATGTTGCCCAGGGTGTCTGAATATCTTTCCCTGATTATGACACTGATTTTGGCCTTTGGTGTTTGTTTCCAGCTTCCGGTTATTTTGACCCTGCTGGCCCGAATCGGGGTGGTGGACAGCGCCAACCTCAAATCGTGGCGCAAATATGCTTTTGTGGCGGTGTTGGTCGTTGCAGCTTTTTTGACCCCGCCCGATCCGATTTCTCAACTTGGTTTGGCTTTGCCCATGCTGTTGCTGTATGAAATTTCCATCTGGTCGGTGAAAATAGTTGAAAAGGCCCGGGCCAGGCGCGAAGCGGAAGAAGCGGCCCAAACCCCCTAAAAATACAGAATGTTCTTGTGACAGGCAGGCTTGTCGCCTAAAAGCTGTCAACAAAATTAAAATCAAAATCATTTCAGAGGCGATGCTTTTATCAGGGGCACCCCTTTGCTCAGGGCAATTCAATGTTTGATATGAAATGGCTTCGCGCCAATAAAGAAGAATTTGACAGATCAATGGTGCGGCGTGGCATTGGTCCGCAATCGGAAAAATTGCTGGCGCTTGATGACGCGCGGCGCGCCACCATTGCTTCATTGAACGAGTTGCAGGAGCTGCGCAATAAATCCTCAAAGCAAATCGGACAGGCAAAGGCCGCTGGCGACGAAGAAAAAGCGCAACAATTGTTAGCACAGGTCGCAGACCTCAAGGCAAAAGTGCAGGAGGGTGAGGAGCGCGAGCGCGAACAAACTCAAGCATTAAACGACTTTATGCTGGCCCTGCCAAACCTGCTCGCCCAGGATGTGCCCGAGGGGGAAGACGAAAATGACAATGTTGAAATCAGCCGGTTTATGGAGCCGACCAAATTCGATTTTGCCCCCAAAGAGCATTATGAGCTTGGAGAAGCACTGGGCTTGATGGACTTTGAAGCGGCGGCCCGTATGTCCGGTTCACGTTTCGTGGTGTTAAAGGGGCAACTGGCGCTTCTGGAGCGTGCTTTGGCCGGTTTCATGCTTGATTTGCACACCATCCACCATGGTTTTGCTGAAATTTCTGCGCCGGTTCTGGTGCGGCCCCAGGCTCTTGTGGGCACCGGGCAATTACCAAAATTTGGCGAAGATTCGTTTGAAACCACAGATGGCCGCTGGTTGATTCCCACCTCCGAGGTGACACTGAACAATCTGGTGCGCGAACAGATTCTGAGCGAAAAAGAACTGCCCCTCCGGGTGACCAGTCATTCCCAGTGTTTCCGTTCCGAGGCGGGGTCTTCGGGCCGCGATACCAAAGGCATGTTGCGCCAGCATCAGTTCTCCAAAGTGGAGATGGTGGTGATAACAACACCGGACAAATCCGATGAAGAACATGAAAAAATTCTGGCCTGTTCCCAGCAGGTTTTTGAACGGCTGAAAATTCCATATCGCACTGTTCGTCTGTGCAGCGGGGATATGGGAAATTCGATGCAGCGCACCTATGATATTGAAGCGTGGATGCCCGGCCAAAACACCTATCGTGAAGTTGCCTCCATTTCCACCGCCGGAAGCTGGCAGGCCCGGCGCATGAATGCGCGCTATCGCACCGGGGAAGGCAAGGTTGAGTTTGTTCATACGCTGAACGGGTCCGGGGTTGCCGTGGGGCGCTTGATGATCGCCTTGATGGAAAACTATCAGAACAAGGATGGCTCGATTTCAATTCCAGAACCTCTCCAGCGCTACATGAATGGCCTTGAAGTCATCGGTGCGGACAAATGAAATCCAATCCGCGTATTCTGATTTCCAACGATGACGGGATCGAGGCTCCCGGTCTTAAAATTTTACAGGATATTGCCGCCCGGATAAGTGATGATGTTTGGGTCGTTGCCCCCGACAGCAATCAAAGCGGGGCCAGCCATCGCTTTACGTTGGGCACAGAGCTGCAATTCAGCGAACATGGCCATCGGGTTTTTTCGCTCAATGGCACACCCGCTGATTGCATCGTTGCCGGATATACGCACCTGCTGGACGACAATCCCCCCGACATTGTTCTGGCAGGAATAAACCACGGGCAGAACATGGGCGATATCATCAATTGTTCGGGCACAGCAGCAGCGGCGCGCGAAGGGGCTTTGCAGGGGGCTTTGGGAATTGCACTTTCGCAGGCCGTTGATTACGAAAATCAACGTGATGTGGAGTGGGATTGTTCCAAGGCCCACGCCTTGGCCCTGCTAAACAGTTTGATTGCTCAGGTCGGCGAAGCCGATACCAGAAATCGCGACATTTATTACAATGTGAATTTCCCCGATTGTGAACCCCATCAGGTGATCGATGTAAAAACAGTGCCCCATCAGCGCTTTGACCGTTCGGCATTTCGCCACTATCCCAGCAAAAACAAAGGTCAGTTTTTCATATCAATTCCGGAAACGCCGACCCCCATGGAAGAAAATTTTGATTTTTATGCGCTGCACAAATCAAAATCCATCACGGTAACACCGCTGACTTTGCGCTTTTCAGACATGGATGAAGTTGAGCGTTTACAGGGCGTTCTCTCGATTTAGCCCTTGGCTGCGCACCTGAGTTTGCGGGAAAACCGGGGCGCAAATTTCCGCAATGGGCATTTAGATAAAATTTTCAGCATTTTTAAGGCGCTATTTACCTTGTTGGGCTTACTCTGACATCTGTTGTTAGTTGAGTATGAGTAAGCCTATGAGTAGCCGTGTAAATACACGAGCAGTAAAAAGCGCCTCTGCGTTGGCGTCTGTTTTGTTGGGGTCTGTCCTTTTGGCAGGTTGCTCCACATTAGGTGGTTTTCCAACATCACAAACGAATTCTGATAATTTTGTGACGGGTTCCATACGTCCGGCGGAACAGGGCGACCTGGCCCAGCCAATGCCCGGGGTGTTGCCGCCCGCCCTCAGTTCAAACGTATCAAGCGGTCCCTATCTTCCCCCGGCAAATGTTGGCGGGAACCCTGCGGGAAATCAGGGCGTTGCGCCCTTGACCACCGCTTCAATTCCGGTCGTGACTTCGCTTCCTCCAATTCAAAACAGCACACTAAATAATTCTTCGCAGGCACTGCCGCCCGCGCTTCAATCCAGTTCTGTTGGGAGTCAACAAATCATGCCCGCACAAACCCAGTCCGTAACGCCGCCGCGTGTAACACAGCCGTTTCAGGATAATGCCATCCCCCAGGTTGCACCAAGTCGCACGGCACCTGCGTTGGCAGTTGTCTCCGCCGATGCCCAAAACACAACGGCAACCGGCGAAACAAATTATGTCCACACGGTTGAATCCGGTGAATCGCTATATGCCATAGCGCGCCGTTATGATGTTTTGTCCAATGCAATTGTGCAGGCAAATTCACTGGCCGCAGCCGATCAGATTTTTGTTGGCCAAAAACTTGTTATTCCAGGGCGTGGGGACCTCGTGGCCGCATCTGCTGCGCCAATCCCTCAAAGGCAAACAGATCCCCAAACCACAGCTTCCATTGCAGCACCCACAGTTGCTCCGGTGATCAGTACCCCCACAGCTTCAGCGCCCCAACAGGTCGCTTCCGTTGCGCCACCCGTTTCAGCGGCTCAGGCGTTCCGTTGGCCTTTGACCGGAAAAGTAATCGTCAACTTCATTGAATCCAACCGCACCGGCATCAATATCGAAGCCCCGAGCGGCGCCCCGGTTCGTGCCGTGGAAAACGGCACCGTAATCTATGTGGGCAGCGGTGTTTCCGGCTTCGGCAACCTTGTTTTGGTGCGCCATGCTAACGGATATGTCTCAGCCTATGCACACCTTAAAGAGATTACGGTGGCAAAGGGCAGCAATGTTGGCCGGGGTGAACCAGTTGGAACGGTTGGCATGTCCGGTTCTGTAACACGACCACAACTGCACTTTGAACTACGCCAGGGCGCGACACCAGTCGATCCCATGCCGCTTTTGGCCTCTTAGTGCACCCATGGACCAGGCGACCCCCATCGTCTGGTCCATTTTCTTTTCCCCCGGGGCGCATGTGCCTAAAGCGCGCATCGTAAAAATATGCAGCGGTTTGGGGATAAAAGACGCGCCAAAACAAATAGATAAGGCAGGTCGCCTGAATACCGATAAACGTGACATGCTTTAGATGTTTTGATTCAGTTCTCCGGCAATCTGGCGAACAAACTGCATGGCAACACGTCCCGATCTGGCGCCTCTGGTTGCCGCCCATTCGATCGAGCGGGCCCTGAGTTCTTCATCAGAAATATCCAGATCGTAAAACGCCACATATTCTGAAATCATTTCCAGATATTGTTCCTGCGAGCAATTGTGAAACCCAAGCCACAGGCCAAACCTGTCTGAAAGCGAAATCTTTTCGTGAACCGCTTCTCCCGGATTGATGGCGCTGGCGCGCTCATTGTCTATCATTTCACGCGGCATCAAATGGCGCCGGTTTGAGGTGGCATAAAACAAGGTGTTTTTTGGCCGCCCTTCAAGCCCGCCATCAAGAATGGTCTTGAGTGACTTGTAGCTTGCTTCACCGGCGTCAAAACTCAAATCATCACAATAGATGATGAATTGTGCATCCAGCTTTGCCACAATGCGCATAAGGGCGGGCAGGGACACGATATCCTCCCGGTTGATTTCCACCAGAACAAGGCGTTTCAGGGAGGCATCACTCCGTTGAACAATGTCACCATGCAGCGCTTTGACCAGTGAGGATTTTCCCATGCCGCGCGCTCCCCAGAGCAGGGCATTGTTGGCTCCGTGCCCCTGGGCGAACTGAAGCGTATTTTGCTCAAGCGTTCGGATCTGATCGTCAATGCCACACAATAATCGCAAAGGAATGCTCGATACTTTGTCCACCGGCATGAGTT
>WFOP01000084.1 GCA_015487985.1 Hyphomicrobiales bacterium | reverse complement strand
GCCCGGACGCGGGCGGGCACGGAGCTGAAATTGCTGGATGAAGACCAGTTTTCCCTGTGCTGGATTGTTGATTTCCCCATGTTTGAATGGGACGAAGAAAATGAAAAGGTTGATTTTTCTCACAATCCGTTCTCCATGCCTCAGGGAGGGCTGGAGGCTCTGGAAAACGATGATCCCCTCACCATCAATGCCTATCAGTATGACATTGTATGCAACGGATTTGAGTTGAGCTCGGGGGCTATTCGGAACCACCGTCCGGAAATCATGCGCAAGGCATTTGAGATTGCGGGCTATGACAATGAGGTGCTTGAGGACAAGTTTGGCGGCATGTTGCGGGCCATGGAATATGGTGCGCCGCCCCATGGTGGCACCGCACCGGGTATCGACCGGATTGTCATGTTGCTGTGCGGAGAAGAGAACCTGCGCGAAGTGACCGCTTTCCCGATGAACCAACAGGCTGAAGACCTGCTGATGAAGGCGCCAAGTTCGGTGAGTGCGCAGCAATATCGTGAACTGCATATTCGCCCGAACCTGCCCAAAGCCTGATTTTCAGATACACGATGTTCGCAGCGCTCATTTAAGGGAATGTTAGACTCCGCCGCCTAAAATAACCTTTGGAAAAAGGGCGTTGTGGCAGTTGGTGTTGAGCATTAAGTCGAAATTGGCAAAGGGAGGCGCTGTGGTTGGTGCGGTGGCAGTTTTTGCCACTGCGGGGATGCTGTTTGACAATTTTGTGCGCACAGCGGCAACCCAGATGTTGCAAATCACCATTGCAGATATTTCAAAGGGTGCAGAAGTGGCGGTTTGGGACGCCACAAAAACTCTTGATGATGTGGTGGCAAATAATGCCGCCATTTGTACGCCCGGTTTTGTTGAAAGTGTGCGCCAGACCATGCAGCGCTCAATCTATGTGCGCCAGGTCGTGGTGGAAAATGATTATGGCGTTCGTTATTGCAGTGGTCTTGAGGTGGATTTTGACTATCGGATTTTATCCGATGAATTGCCGATTCCGGGCCGCGAAGAAACGCTGGCCGCCATACGTCCCCTTGATTCCGATGTCAGTTTGTTGCGCATAACCCACAAGGTGGATGAAAACCGGACTATCTCGGCATTTGTCTATTATGCGCCAATTCTTGCCACCGGGCAGTTGCCCGGCATTGCCGGTTGGGGGGATATTTTGCGGGTGGAGTTTACCAACGGCGTCAGTCTGTTGAGTATGGGGGACCGGCGCCGTTTTGATTTTGATCAGCCGGACCGCAGTCATATTTATGCATCCGCTTTGGCCGGAGATATTCCCATTCGTGTGATGGGATCGGTTCCCATTGAAATCGTGCGCGCGCAATATTTGAATATGTATCTGGGGGTTCTTGGTATCGCCCTGTTGCTTTGTGGCGGGGGACTGGTGGCGGTATGGCAGCGTATCGAGCGGGCCAGTGCCGGGATTACAAATCTGGAACATGCAATCAAAAAAGGGGAAGTCGTTCCCTATTATCAGCCCGTTATCGACCTCTCGAGTGGAAAAATTCATGGGAGCGCGGTGATGGCAAAGTGGGAAAAGCCGGACGGCAAGATTCTCTCGGGCGATATAATTGTTCCCTATGCGCAGGCATCCAACATTATGGACATGTTGTTGATTTCCCTGCTTAAACAAACCGCATGCGACATGGCGGCTTTAACGGATAGTCATCCAGATATTCTCATTGGTGTTGGCCTGGGGGAAATCCGCTTTTACGATGAGGCCTTCGTGCGAAAAGTGGGTAAGGTTCTGTCCAGGTGCAACATTGAAAAAAACAGGCTTGTGTTTGAGGTCAGTGCTTTTCCCAAGCTTGGGAAAAAGTCGGCGGGGCGAAAGGCCATTATGCGCCTGGCAAAGGCGGGGTTCGGGATTGCCCTGGTGGCCGCCACACCGCGCCAGATCGACTTGAAATATGCCAGGGCGCTCAGGGCCAAGGCAATCTGGGTTCAGGGGGAATATGCTGTTGGGCTTGATCAATTGGCCGATAGCGCGGGTGAAATGGGAATTGAGATTTGTGCCCAGGGGGTGGAAACGCGGGTGCAGCTGAATGAATTGCGCCAGACGAATGTGCATATTGTATCAGGGGAGTTGATCGCGCCAGCGCTCAAGGCGGACAAGTTTTTTGAGATGCTCAGCCTTTTGAACGGCGCCGGGGCACGCAAAAACGGGGATGAAAAAACGCAAACTTCCACTTCCCACGGCGCTCAGGACAAGGGCGGTACTCGTTCTGCAGCGTAGTTAACAGGATGTTAGCGCTGGCATAGTAGGATGATTCTCGACCTTTCCATTTCACAGGGCTGATGCGTGCGCTCCAAATCCAACATCGTTATTCTATTGGTTGCATTGCTGGCTTTTGTTCCGGTTCTCGCATCCGGTTTTTTGCTGGACGGGTATGTTCGTTCACGCGAAACGCCGTTTTTGATGCGCGCGGCCAATAATATTTCCAGTGAGGCACAGGCCGCGGTTTATGAGGGATTGAAAATTCTTGATGATGTGGTCTCCTCAACACCCTCCTTGTGCACAAGTTCGTTTGTGAACTCCCTGTCTCAATTGATGCAGCAAAGCATCTATGTACGTCAGGTGCTGGTGGAAAACTCTCTTGGCGTGCGATATTGCGAGGCCTTGGCGGGGAATCTTGAATATGAGGTGCTCTCGGAGGAATTGCCGATTCCGGGGCGGGGGGAAAGTGTTGCCGCGGTGCAAATACCGGGGGTGGAATTTCCCGGGCTGCGGGTCACCAAACAGTTGGACCGCAATAAACGACTTACGGCGTTTGTAACATTTGGCCATATTCTGGCAACGGACCGTATTCAGGTGGGATTGCAAGATGCCAGTATGCTTCGGATATCATTCACCGATGGAACCGTTCTGCTCAGTGTGGGGGACCCGGACACGCTGGAGGTGAACGGTGTCAGCAAAACTCATATCAGTGCGATCGCAATTGCCGGGGATGTGCCGCTCAGGGTTGAGGTGGCGGTGCCCTTTGATGCGATTAAGGACGGTTATGCCGACCTGTATGTGGCGTTGATCGTTTTGGCGTGTTTTGTAAGTGCGGGGGTGTTTATCGCTTCCATTCGTACTGTCAGACAATCCCGATTGCCAACTTTTAATCTCTCCGATGCGATTGCAAAAGGGGAAATCCAACCCTTTTATCAACCGGTCATGGATATTACTACCGGCAAGATTTACGGGTGTGAGGTGTTGGCGCGCTGGGTAAAACCGGATGGGGAAGTTATTTCGCCGGCGGTGTTTATTGAATATGCTGAAGTATCCGGGCTGGCGGTTCCCATGACCATCAGTTTAATGGAGAGCGTGCGGGCTGATTTGAGCGAAATTTCTCAACTAAATCCAGATCTGAAAGTTTCCATCAATCTTTTTGAGGGGCATTTTCGCGATGGGAGCATTGTTGAAGATGTAATGACCATTTTTGAAAACTCGCAAATTTCCTATCGCCAGTTGGTGTTTGAAATTACCGAACGTTTTCCCCTTACCGATAACAGGCAGGCCATCAAGGTTATTGCAGGTTTGCAGGCTCTGGGGTGTAAACTGGCGCTGGATGATGTGGGGACGGGACACTCCAATCTGGCCTATGTGCAAAATCTGGGCGTTGATATCATCAAGATTGACCGGGTGTTTATTGAGCCTATTGATGAAAAAACTGAGACTGCGCCCATTCTGGACGGGCTGATCAGCATGGCCCATCATCTGGATGCGGGGTTGATCGCCGAGGGCATTGAAACGGAAGCGCAGGCGGTTTATCTGCGCAAAAAAGGCGTAAAGAACGTGCAGGGATACCTGTTTTCCCCAGCAATTGAGGCGGATGCTTATGTGGAGATGGTGCGGGTGCTGAACAATACCAAACCTGTGATAGACGTGGCCAGCGCATCAACGGATGAACGCGTCAGGCAATTTGCCGCCTAGCGGCTAACAATTTACCGGTTTTCGTGCGCAAAATATACGCGGTGCGTTGAGTTTGGTGATAGTTTGCGCCATTATGAAAAAGTATTCCGGAATTGATTCTTGTCCAAAATTATATTCCCAATTCAGTTATGTTTTTTGTAAAAAGGGGCATTTATGTCTGATACACCAAGCGATAAATCCACCTCCTTGCGCGAGGCAGCCCTGCATTTTCACAAATGGCCGTTGCCGGGGAAAATCGAAGTTTCTCCCACAAAACCGCTGGCCAATCAGCGCGATCTTGCCCTGGCTTATTCGCCCGGCGTTGCCGCCCCTTGTGAGGAAATAGCCAAAGATCCCGAGACGGCGGCGCTTTATACTTCGCGGGCAAACCTGGTGGGGGTCATCACCAACGGCACGGCGGTTTTGGGGCTTGGGGCCATCGGGGCGCTGG